>NZ_JBPCEU010000002.1:0-228733 GCF_050971685.1 Leucobacter fengyongliangi
CGTAGTGCCTCATGTCAAGATGATCGCGTAGTTCATCTTGTGCCTCACATAGATTGATCGCGTAACCCCGCGTTCAAGCCGAGCGGAGTTTCACCCCGCCCGACTGTCGCCCGCGCCGTCGTCTCTTCGATTCTTCGACCTCGGCCGTCAGGACCTCGGTCTTCCACCCGGCTTTGGTCATGAGCATGCCCTGATACCTGACAATGTCACGGCTCAGCTCGACCGGGTTGAGCTTCGCATACGTCTTTTCTAGCTCTCGCGTTTGCTGCAGGGAAAGTATGCCGGACTCGAGTAACCGCTCATACGGGGTCCGGGGAGCGTCATACACTCGCCGCCTACGCCCTTGCCCATCAGCTTCCCACCCCACTGGTTTCTTCGTGGGCGTGAAGAAGTTCATCTTCAGCATCACGACATGCCAAAGCCGTTCGAGGACTTCTCGTTCGTCGGTGGTGTCGTAACGGTAGTAGAAGCCGTACTTACGGACGATGTGGTTGTTCTTTGATTCCACGACCGCTTGATCGTTCTTCTTGTATGGCCGAGACCTCGTGAAGAAGATCTTTCGGCCGCGGGCCCATTCAACGACTTTGTCGTTGATGAACTCGCTCCCGTTATCGCAGTCCAACCCGGCAATCGCGAACGGTAACGCAGCCTCGAGACGCTCGAGAGCTGTGATCATGTGCACGCGCGCGTTGTTCCGCAACACTTCCAGGTGCGTCCACCCGGTGTGCACGCAGGTCGCGGTGAGGGTCCTCGCGAACTCGCCTTTCAGTGTTGGGCCGCAATGCGCGACCGTGTCGCACTCCATGAATCCCGGCTCGTGTTCTGCCTCGTCGCCCGCTTTCCGGATCGTGATCGAGGTACGTAGCAGCGCGCCAGAGCGGGTGGCCGAGATCCCTTTCAGATCGAGTGCTCGCCGGTGCTCTTGCAGGTAGCGATCGATCGTCGCGGCGGACATGCGTAAGAGCTCGGCACGCACCTCGGGACTGTAGTCGTGCTTACCATTGCGGAGCTCACCATGGGCTTCGAGCTGGGGGATCCACGCGGGGATCATCTCGTGCATATATTTCCCGCACGGGTACATCATGACCTTCCACAGCCACACCAGCACCCGTTTCGATGCTGCAGAGTACGTCGTTGGGCGGTGACGGCGACGATCGAGCTGGGAGACATTCTTCACGCCCAAATGCGGTCTGGTGAGATAACGCCTGGCTGACACCCGAGACAGACCGGTGGTTGCGCAGAACTGATCCAGAATCTTCGATTTCTCGGACCTGCTCGCGGTCTTATAGGCCTGTTTGAGTTGTTTGGTGACTTCGATTCGTGTCGGCACTGACACCACACCCTTGTTCATACCGGTTCAGCGTAAGAGTATGCGATCAAAGTATGTGAGGCACGACTCGGGCTACGCGATCAATATACGTAAGGTACGCCGTGATGTCGAAGTTCACCGCGATCTCTGGGATACTGGCATTCATCGTTGCTCCTTCTTTTTGATACGGGAATGGGTTATCGGTATTGGCCTCGTCGAGCTGCAACTCGATCGGGGCCTTCTTCTTTGCGGCGGGCATTATGGGTGCTCCACAAGGCCAGTGACGAGCCCGTTCAGTCGGTCGCGTAGCTCGGCGGCGGCGTTGCTGTTGGGGTCGTCCATCGCGTCGATGAGATCGTAGAAGTCGACATTCAGTCGTCTCGCTAGTACGCCGGTCGCTTCAGCTTTTGACCGACCGGCGAGCCAGACAAGCTCGGCGAGCGCGTAGTCGCTTGGAATGTCCATCGCCATAACTTCAGTGAGCGCGCCGGTGAGCGCGTTCACGACATCGTGCAGGTCGCCGCAGGGGGCTTCGGTGTGCGTCTTACTGATTCGGTGAACCGGGTGAGTGTTGTTCATGATGTTCCTTACGTTGGAGCGGGTTTGGTCGAGGGTGGTGCTCATGCTTACGCCTCAGCGGTGCCTGTGCGCTCTGAGCCTTCGACCCAGGCGATGATCTGGTCGCGCGAGTACAAGACGACGCGCGGGGTGGGCTTGTAGAACTTCGGCCCGATGCCCTTGAACCGAAGCTGAGCAAGATTCCCCTTGGTCATGCCCGGGATGATCTCGCACACCTGCTCGGGCGTCAGATAGACGGTCGCTGTTTTGGTGATTGTGGTCATTTGAAACTCCTTTCTGGTTTGACTCACTAAAACCATATCAGGGTTACACCGAAGTTGTCTATCCTTCTAAAACCCTTTTGGGTTACACTCGGGTCATGTCTTCTTTCGACGACCAATTCGCCATACGTCTGCGAGAGATTCGCGAGCAGCAAAAACTCTCACAAGACGATCTCGCACAGCGCATGAAAGCGCGCGGGCACGACTTCAGGCAGCAGACGGTCTACAAGATCGAGACTGGTAATCGACGAGTGATTTTCGGCGAAGCTGTTGACCTTGCCGATTCGCTTGGTTTCACGCTCGACCAGTTCATCGACACTGACGGTTCACCGAACTTGGACCCGACGCTTGAGCGGGTCGGACTCATTCGGGAAGAACTCGAAGACAACGGCACCCGCTACGCAAGAGCGCTCCTGCATATGGCGCAGCAAGCCGACGCTGCTGTCGTGATATCCGAGCGTCAAGCAGATTGGATACGGGACGTCATCGAATTAGAAGGCCCAGCACAGATACATCGACTAGGCCCCCTGATTGACCTCGAGGCTCAAGTGTCAAGAGAAGGTCTCGACGTGAGCGGCAAGTTCTCTTCGCTACTTTTTGAATGCTTAAAACGTGACGAGGAAGCGCTCCGAGCAGCATTAAAAGACGTAATTGATCGAGATGGGTAGCGTCTTCTCCTACGCGGTCAAGACCGACAAGAAGCCCCGCTATGCGGTGATGTATCGCGACCCGACGAATAAGCAAGTGATGAAGCGCGGCTTCACTCGGAAGCGCGACGCTGAGCAGTATCTCAACGAGGTCGAAGGCTCCAAACATCGCGGCGAGTACGTCGACCCCCATGACGCGAAGGCGACGATCGGCAGGCTCGGCGCTCAGTGGATCGCGGCTCGGAAGTCGGTGATGAAGCCGTCGAGTTATCGGCCGGTCGATTCTGCGTGGCGTATTCATGTTGAGCCGAAGTGGGGTCAGCGTGGGGTCGGTGGCATTCGGCACAGCGAAGTGCAGGCATGGGTATCGGAGTTGTCGACGACCCTCAGCGCGACGACGGTACTCAGGGCCTACGGGGTACTCGCTGCGATCCTCGATATTGCGGTGAAGGATCGTCGGCTGACTCGCAATGTCGCTCGAGACGTGTCTCTTCCTCGGAAGACTGGCAAGGCGAAGGTGTATCTCACTCACGAGATGGTCGACCGGCTTGCTCGGGAGTCGCAGTATCCGAACCTGGTGCTCTTCCTCGCGTATACGGGCCTGCGGTGGGGCGAAGCGACCGGGTTGAGGGTCAGGAACGTCGACATGAAGCGGCGGCGTGTGAGCGTCGAAGAGAATGCGGTGATGGTCGGTTCGATCATCGAGGTCGGCACCCCGAAGACGCATGAGTCGAGATCGGTTCCCTTCCCTGCATTTCTTGCCCCGGCGATCACTGAGGCGATGAAGGGCAAACGAGACGATCAGCTTCTATGGGGCGATGGCGTGCTTCATATGCGTTTGCCGAACTCGGTGAAGGGTTGGTTCGCGGGCGCGGTTCAGCGTTTGCGAGAGGCAGATCAGACGGCCGCTGCGGAAGCTGAAGAGCGTGGCGAAGAGCCTGGGCCGGTCTTCCCGCGGGTCACACCTCACGACCTTCGGCACACTGCAGCGAGCCTCGCGATCAGTGCGGGTGCGAACGTGAAAGCGGTTCAGAGAATGCTCGGTCATGCGTCGGCGGCGATGACACTCGACGTATACAGCGAGCTGTTCGATGACGACCTCGACACGGTCGCAGATGCGCTCGATCAAGCGCGTGCTCGTTCAAGTGTTAGCACAGTGTTAGCACAAGGCCAGTCTGGGAATGAAGAAACCCCCGAACTCCGTTGATTTTCCAACGATTTTCGGGGGTTTTCTCTGGCGGTGACGGTGGGATTTGAACCCACGGTAGGGGGTTACCCTACACGACTTTTCGAGAGTCGCACCTTCGGCCGCTCGGACACGTCACCGCGGAAAAGCTTACGTGAAGCGGGCCTGAATCGCGAATCGAGCGGTGGAGACGCAGAAGCAGCGGAGCTGCGAGGCAGGCGGCCGGAGCCATCCGTGAGGGTGGTGACTACCCGAGCAGTTCGGGCAGTCTCGCCTGCGCAAACGCAAACAACTGGTCGCTCTTCGTAAACACCACCGTGTCCCACTCTTCATCGGTGGTCGAACTGTCGGCAAAATCAGACGGTGCCTTGAACACCTGCAGCGGCACCCCGAGCCTCGCGCACACGCTCGCATACGCGTACGTCTCCATGTCGACGAGCGACGCACCAAGCTCGGCGATCAACCGGCGCTGTTCGTCGCTCTTCACGAACACGTCGCCCGTCGCGATCACGGCCGTCTCGGCAAGCAATTCGCCTGCTGGTTCGAGCCGCGGCGAGGGCAGCGAGAAGTCATGCTGCACGGCCGCGGAAATCTGATAGACCACATCGAGAGAGGGCCCATCGCTCACCACGCCAGCGGTGCCCAGCACCACCACGCGCTCGATATCGCGCAACCCCGCGGCGAAGATCGCATCGGTCAGGCTCATCGCCGCATTCACCTTGCCCACCCCGGTGAGCAGGTGCGGCACGCCAGCCTGCGCGAAGGCAGTCGCCTCGTCGCTGTGCGCAAACACCAGCAAAGACTTTTCAGCCATCAGCCACCTCCTCAACTCACTGCGACAACAAGCCCAAACAATCCATTGTAGCAATTCCAGCAGATATAACGTATGATGGAAGGCTGAGCAGGAAAACTGTGATCCGCATGCGCCCGACAGCCGCGGAATCCACTACTCCGGTCTTCCGCTCACAACGCCGCTCATCGTTCATTGAGCAGGCTCAGATCGCCACCTTGCGTTTACTCGCTGGCAGCCTTCGCGATCCAGAATCAGCCGTAAGGCGAATCGTTTGCAACGCGCAATGACCGCGCGTTCGAAAGGAACATCATGTCGAACAATCTCATGGCACTTCACACCCCCTATCACGCGCTCGGCGACGGAAGCCGCCCCCGCGTACCCGAATGGGCAACCCACCGCTCGGTCTACCGCTCAAGCGGCCGCACCCTGTATTTGGTCGAGACCGACCGAATCGACGCTGCCGAGGGCGACCTCGCTGCGCTGTCACGGCATGGCTGGGACGTGCAGATCGATCGCTCCGGCGTAGCCGCGAGCATCGCTCTTAGCCGTACCGCGGCGTAATCCTCCGCAGATGCGCTGGTGGATCGCGTAGCGTTAAGTACGCGAGAACTCCCGGGCGCCGCCAGGCGCACGGGGATCCACCATCGAATCGAGGAGCAACGCATGAGTGATGTCGAACTGGCCGAGGTAGAAAGCTTCGCGCTCGACCACACTCTGGTGCGCGCCCCCTACGTGCGGAAGATCGCCGTGGAGCACGGGCCCAAGGGTGACGCCATCACCAATTACGACATTCGGCTGGTGCAGCCCAACGCGGGAGAGATCCCCACCGCTGGCCTCCACACCATCGAGCACACGATCGCCGGGCTGCTGCGCACCCGCCTGAGCGGCGTTATCGACATCTCGCCGTTTGGCTGCCGCACCGGGTTTCACCTCATCGTGTGGGGCGAGCCCGAGCCCGCCGAGGTAGCTGCCGCGATCAGGGCCTCGCTCGAGGACATCGTCGAGCGCGTGACCTGGGACGACGTGCCCGGCACCGACGCCAAGAGCTGCGGCAACTACCGCGACCACAGCCTGCACTCGGCCAAGGAATGGTGCCGCACCGTGCTCACGCAGGGCATCAGCGTCGACCCGTTCGACCGCTCAGTGCTCGCGTAGCTCAGGCCGAGGCTGCGACTGCGGGGCCGGCTTCGCTTGCTCGGCCACCTGTGGCCGCGCGCGAGCCGGAGCGAGCTCGGGCTGCACCCGTAACTGCCCGGTCAGCACCAGTACGATCACGATCACCGCGATCACGGCCCAGACCACGACGCCGAGCGGGCCCACGAGCCACATCGGCAATTCTGTGCCCACCGCGACGAGAAGCAAGCCCAGGCCGGCCGCCGCGTTGAGCGCGCCGTGGCCGATCACGGCAGGCCACACCGATCCTGAGCGTAGGCGGGCCCAACCAAAGAGCACACCCCATGCCACGCAGCCGCCGGTCATGAGCGCCACCCCGCGCCAATCGGTGTACCCGAAGTTGTACCCCAAGAGGATCAACGGCGAGTGCCACACCCCCCAGATCACACCCGAGATGAGCAGCGCCGGCCAGGTGCCGAGGGGCAGCAGCGCGGGCAGCAGCCAACCGCGCCACCCCACCTCCTCGCCAAATGCAAAGAGCGCGTTGATCAGGCCACCCAAGGGAATCGACAGCAGCTGGAGCGCAACGAGGAGTCCGAGCGGCGGCAGCTCACCGGCCTGTTCACGCAGCGCGGGATCGAGCGCCGCAAGTTGCGCATCGAGCATCGCGGCGAAGCCCGAGAAGCTCACTAGATCGAGTGTCGTGAACCCGAGCGCCGCCGAGAGAAACAGCCCCGCGGCGACGATCATCGGCGGCACCAGCAGCGCAGCGACCGTGAACCAGATCATCCGCTTCGCTGGCCGCAGAGGCCACATGCCGAGAAAGCGCAGCCGCTCCCCCTTCGGCACTTTCATGGTGAAGACAACCACGAGGGTCGCGACCGCGGGGGTGAACATCATCGGAATACCGAGCAACTGGATCCACAGGCCCAGCTCCGGGGACGCAGTGCCACCCATCAGCCAGATCGGCGAGGCCACGAGCCAGGCGAGTACCACCGCAATGACCACGAATGCCGCGACCGCACGCCACGGCACCCGCTCCAGGCGGTCGGCACGCACCCGAACGCCACTTTCGAGGTGCGGTTCGCGCGATCCACTGTGGATCGCGCCCGCGTCACCCTCACGCATCACCACTCCGAATCAGCATCAGCATCAGCATCAGCATCAGGCACCTCTACTCCGGCAAACAGACCTCGGTTGACGAAAAGTCTAGATGTGAGATCGATAGTCCGAATTATCGGCACGCTCCGCACATCAGCTTCAGATGACTCGGTCACGCAGATGCCCACAGGCTTCCCCCTCCCCACAACAACGGACTTCACCTTCTCCATGCTTCTTCATGCTTACCCCTGGGTTGCGCGACACTACTTTCCCAAGATTGATGTTCAGGCAGGTGGTTTCCCGCAATTTGGGGAAGCTCCCCCTCAGCGCCAAGTGAGGAGCCCCGTGATTCCAGGCTCCAGGGTCCGCAACTGCACCCCCAGGGCTTCCGCGACGGCGAGCGCGGCCACCTCCGGATTTTGCGCGACCTCCGGGTATCGAAACCGCAACACCTGATAACCGGCCTTCCACGCACGCGATATGCGTCGCTCATCCTTCGCGTATTGTCTGGCATCTGTGCGGTGCTGCTCGCCGTCATACTCCACGATGAGCCGATGGGCGGCATGGACCAGGTCGAATCGGCCGATCCACCCGCGGTCATCAGAGAGATCGACCTGTAGTTCGAATCCGTCGTCAAGCCCGTAGGCGGCGAGAATCAGTCGAAGCAGCGTCTCCATCCTTGATTCGGCACCGATGCGCGCCAAGCTCGCGGCCAAGCGCAACCGGTGCCCACAGCGCTGATTTGGCGTACGCGTCAGCGCGTCGAGTTCCGCCATCGTGAGTTTTGGGCGTGTGCGGTCGCGTGGACCCCGTGGCCGCAGGAGATAATCAATCGCGACGACGACCTCTGCGAGGCTCATAGATGGCACCGCCTGAAGGAGCGCCTGCTGCGGTGGCGCCACAGGGAGGTGCTGATCCACCAGGACGCACGAAATTGGTGCGCCGTGCTGATGCCCCACCACGCCTCGCGTGCGACTCGCGTTGCGCGGGGCCAGTACAGACACATGCGGGCGGCGTGCCGCACGGATTGGGCAGCCGAGGAGGAGTAATGCCGTCTCGTGGCTGTAGATCTCGGTGTCGCGCAGCCGCGGATAGTAGTCGCGCGCAGCAGCAAGGTGAAGAGCAGTTGTATTTGCTGTTAAGGTTCCTGCCGCTCCTGGTGGTTGCTGAACGACTGCGGTACGGACCCCGTGAAATGGACGATTAAACCGGGGGCTCCGGAGTACCCACTCGGAAAGCCCAGCTGCGATGCCATTTGAACGCAAGAACGCGCTTGGGAAGGTTACAGGCACTTCGATTCTGTGGGGAGACATGGCGACAAGCTTGCCGCGGGTTTGAACTCCACATCGGGGTACGCTCGGCATCCGTGGAGAACTCCCCTCACTGTTTGCCTGTGAGCGGCGAACGCTACTCGGAGCTGCCCAGGGTGCACCGCAAATACCTCTGGGTACAGCAACATGAACCTGCGGGTGCAGCCCCATGTGCGTGCGGGTGCAGCAACATCCGCCACGGAGCTTCGATCCAGTTGCCCCAAATTGCGGTAGCGGAGAGTCCCGAGCATCAACTTGGGGAAAGTCGGGACCAGACCGCCCCCGGGAGCTGCCAGTTAACGCGACGACTTTCCCGAACATGCGGGTGATGGGTGGATCGCGCATCAACTTGGGGAAAGTCATGCCATGAACGGAGGGACGAGGAGGGCACGAGAGCGAAATGAGGCTGATGGAGGGGCCGGGACGAGCCAGGCCAGGAGGGGCCGGAAGGAACGCAAAAGCGGGGGTGGATCACACCACCCCCGACTCAACCAATCCCGCGCAGCGCATGCCCTGCTGGGTGGGGCGATCCGCCTAGGCGAACGCTGCGATGCCCGTCAGTTCGCGGCCGATGACGAGCTGGTGCACCTCATCGGTGCCTTCGTAGGTGCGCACCGACTCGAGGTTCGCCATGTGGCGCATCACTGGGAAGTCATCGGTGATGCCGTCGCCACCCAGGATCGAGCGAGCGTTCGAGGCGATCTTGATGGCCTCGCGCACGTTGTTGAGCTTGCCCACCGAAATCTGGCCGTAGGAGAGGTTCCCGGCATCCTTCAGGCGGCCCAGGTGCAGCGCAAGCAGCGTGCCCTTCTGGTACTCGAGGAACATGTCGGCGAGCTGGCCCTGAATGAGCTGCTTGCCGCCGATCGGCGCACCAAACACCATGCGGGTCTGCGAGCGCTCAATGGCCACCTCCAGGCACGCGCGCGCCGCGCCCATGACGCCCCAGGCGATACCGTACCGGGCCTCGTTCAGGCACTTGAACGGAGCCGACAGCCCCTTTGCGCCGGGCAGGATCGCATCGGCAGGGAGGCGCACGTCGTTCAGCTCGATCTCGGTCTGCAGCGAGGCACGCATCGAGAGCTTGTTCTCAATCGCGGTGGCCTGAAAGCCGGGGGTCTCCGTCGGCACGACGAACCCGCGCACGATGCCCTCCTCGTCCTTCGCCCAGATCACGCCGACCTGGGCGATGGTGGCGAGGCCGATCCACCGCTTCTTGCCGTTGAGTACCCACTCGTCGCCATCGCGGCGGGCAGTAGTGATCATGGTGTTGGGGTCGGATCCACCCTGCGGTTCGGTGAGACCGAAGAACCCGATCGCCTCGCCCCGGCCCATCGCGGGCAGCCACTGCTGCTTCTGCTCTTCAGAACCAAACTTGTAGATCGCGCCCATCGCGAGCGAGCCCTGCACCGACAGCGCCGTACGGAAGCCCGAGTCAACCGCCTCGAACTCCATCGCGACCAGGCCATACGCAACCGACGACGCGCCCTTCAGCCCGTACCCGTGCATGTACATGCCGAACGCGCCGAGTTCGCCCACCTCGGGCAGCAGCTCCACCGGCAGGCGGCGGTCTTCGAACGCCTGGTCGATGATCGGGCGGATGCGGGTCTGCGCGAACTCGCGCGCCTTCATCTGCCACTCGCGCTCCTCCTCGGTGACGAAGTCGGCGACGTTGAACAGTTGGTCAATTGTGGTGGTCATGTCCGGATCCTTTGTGTGAAGTGCGGTGTCTGGAGTGTCTTGCAATGTCCGTTGGGTTGCGATTCTTGCGGTGTTTCTCGGTTCGATAGTGGATCGGCCAGCAGTCTGGCCGGGTCGCCCAGGGCGCAGGCTCAGTAATTCGGACTCAGCGCCATCCGGCATCCTCTTGGTGCTCGCCGAGACCGGGCGGCGGGGCCTGATAGCGGGGCGGGGTCGCCGAGAAGGAGATAGGCAGCGCGATCGATCGAAGCGGATGCGCTGCTCCGTCGGGCCCGATCGCGGGGGTGGTCGCGACGGGAGCCAGCTCCAGCGACTCCGCCAGCTCGATGGCCTGCGCGATGGTGTTCACGCGGCCAGCCGGAATGTTCTGGACGGTGAACTCCGCGATCCACTCGGCGGCGGGCCTCGTGCGCAGGCGACCCTCGAGCACCTCTCGCAGCTCGGCGCGGTGCGCGACACGGCTCGGGTTGTCGGCGAAGCGGGGATCTGCCGCGACCTCGGGTACGCCAAGCACCGCGCATAGGCGGACGAACTGACCATCGGTGCCGACGGCCAGGGCGACCGCCTGATCCGCCGCCTGGAGTGTCTCGTACGGGCTGATCGAGGGGTGCGCGTTGCCCATGCGACCAGGCGAGACTCCGGTCTCGAGGGTCGATGAGGATTGATTCGCGAGCGCCGAGAGCAGCGACCCGAGCAGGGTCACCTTCACGTGCTGGCCGCGACCAGCCGTGGCGGAACCCGCGGTGTCACGTGCCATGAGGGCAGCCTGGATGCCGATAACCGAGTTCAGCCCGGTCAGGATGTCGACGAGGGCGACACCGACCTTGGTAGGTTCTCCCCCGTCAGCATCGCTCTGCCCGGTGATGCTCATGAGCCCGCCGACCGCCTGCACCAGCAGATCGTAGCCGGGCAGATCCATCCCCGCGGTGTCGCCGAAGCCCGAGATCGAGCAGTACACCAGGCCGGGGTTCTCGGCGGCGAGCGCCTCGTAGCCCAGGCCAAACTTCTCCATGGTTCCAGGCTTAAAGTTCTCGATGACCACGTCGGCGGTGAGCGCGAGCTGGTGCGCCCGCTCGAGCCCATCCGCGGATCGCAGGTCGCACACGACCGAACGCTTCCCGCGGTTCACGCCCGCGAAGTAGGTGCTCTGCCCGACCGCATTCACCGGGGGCGACCACTGACGGGTACCGTCGCCCTCGGGCGCCTCGATCTTGATCACGTCTGCCCCCAGATCCGCGAGGATCATTGTGGCGTGTGGGCCGGCCAAGACTCGCGAGAAATCGGCGACGCGAATCCCCGCGAGCGGGCCGTCGGCTTGCGACACTGGGGCTTCCTGACCTGGCTGCACTTCGAGATCCTCCTGCGTGATGCGATGCGAACCGCCCATCCGTCGGTTCTGAGTGCCATGCTACGCTCGCATTGCATCACACACAGTGCGGTTCTTGCACAGATCAATACCTAGATTTGTGCAAAAATGGCACATGCCATCCCTCTCGCAGTTGCTCACCCAGCCGGGGCTCGGGCTCAGGCTCGTGCAATCCGGCGCGGGTGATCCAGAAATCAGTTGGGTCTCCACCACCGAGCTCGTGGATCTCAGCGAGTACCTCGACGGGGGCGAGCTCGTGCTCACTACCGGCCTCAGCCTGTCGGCTGACGACCCCAGGTGGCGAGACTTCGTCGCGGATCTCAGCCGCGCCCGTGTGGCCGCGATCGGCTTTGGCATTGGCGTCGTGCACGAGCACATCCCCGATCCGCTGCGCAGCGCCGCCAGCACCTACCGGGTCGCGCTCATCGAGGTGCCGCCGCCCACCCCCTTCATCGCCATCAGCAAGGCCGTGAGTTCCCTGCTCAACGTCGATGAGCTGCGCGCAGCCCACGAGGCGCTCCTCGCGCAGCAGCGGATCCTCGATCACGCGTTCGGCGAGACCGGCCCCGCGGGTGTCGTCTCCGCAGTGGCCGCGGCGACGGGGAGGCAAGTTGCGGTGCTGAGCCGCGCCGACACGGTCATCGCTGGCACCGCAGGCTTTCCGACCCACTTCGACGGCGATGCCGGAGAGGAAGTCGCGATACCCGCGGGAGGAGCCAGGAGCTCACGGGAAGTCTCCCTTTCATCACCCGAGTTCACAAGCCTGGACATCGGGGCGGGGCGTCGCCTCACGGTCGCCGGTGGTCCGCTCGGCCCGGAGGCGCGCGCCGCACTCACCGCAGGCGCGATTGTCATGAGCGTCGAGTATCGCGGCCAGGAACGGGCTGGCGAAAGGGAGGCGCAACGCTGGTCGCGACTCACCCAAGCACTGTTTGACGGCGACCGGCACGCCCCGGGTCTGCTCCACCTGCTCGACCCCACGGTGACCGTGCCGCCGCTGCTGCGCGTCATCGCAGTGCAGGGCAGCCCCGATGCGATCTCCGCGTGGCGCGCTGAACCGCGCGGCGGCATTGCAAGGCTCGTCGCGCTTCCGACCGAGCCCTCCCCCGGCGTGGCGCGCGCGTGGCAGATCATCACCGATGGCGCACCGACCGAGCATGCGCTCGAGGTCGCCTCCTCGCACGGGCTCGATGCCGTGGTCGGGGTCGCCGCTCCGCTCGAGGCAAGCATGTCCAGCTTTCACTCGCTCGAAGCCCACTTGCCCACGCTGTCGGCCATCGAGCAGCTCTACCAAGAGCCGCGCAGCCCGCGCATCATTCATGCCGACCGCGACTCGGCCGTGCTCGGGGCGCTCCTGCGGGCACCGAGCACGGCGGGAACGGGACAAAGCAAAGGCGAGGGCGCGCCAGCGCGGGCGGTGATTGGGGCGATGCTAGGCCCCTTGCAGCACACCCCAAGCGGGCGCGACGACGATCCACACGGCCTGAGCGACGATGAGCGTGCGACGCTGCGCGCCACCCTCCGCTCGTTCCTGGCTCATCAGGGCAATCGAGGTGCCTGCGCCGACCACCTGGGTGTGCATCGCAATACCGTACGCACCCGGCTCGCGCGCATCGAGTCGCTCCTTAATCGCTCACTCGCAGACCCCGACGATCGGGCCGAGCTGTGGATCGCGCTGCGCCTCGAAGACCGCCTCGACACTGAACTCACTGTCGGCACAGACGATCGAAAAGCCACACCTCAGTAGAGCAGGAAGGGTGCGGTGCCCTCGCCATTCACCCCGCCGACCGCAACCCGCAGGTGATAGGTGGCACCCCCGGCGCCGACCGGATCCCGCGTGATCTCACACGACTCGGGGCTTGACCGCGTGCGATCCCATTCGAGCGTCTCGGTCGACAGCGGCTTGCCCGGCTGCACAACCACCGCGCGGTGATCGGGGTTCTCCTGGCAATCAATGGATCTCCAGACCTGATCCGCACCGCTCGTAATCTCGAAGCTCATGCCCGCCGTGCCGAGGTCTGCCTGACAGTCAACCTCGCCGACATTCTCGACACTGAGCGAGAGCTTCGGCAGCTCGCCCGCGGCGTAGCTGTCGCGATCGGTCACCGGAGTCACCCGAAGCTGCGAGTCAGCGCACGCGGCAATCGCCGTGGGATCCGCTTCCTCGGTTTCTCGCTTCTCGACGGAAACCAGATCTTCGGGCACTTCGACCTCGCGGGCACCCGCGGCTCCGCCGCTCGAGCCTGGTTTCACGATCACCAACACCACCGCGATGGCCACGGCAAGGAGGGCGGCGAGCACCAGCAGGCGGCGCCTGACGTAGACCTTTTTATCTTTCGGCCCAACCGGTTCCCGCAGCGTGCTCATGTCGCCAGGGTAACCCGGGGAGCGGCCTTACAGGGCCTTCAACATGCGCGTGTTGCCGAGGGTGTTTGGTTTCACGCGCGCCAGGTCGAGAAACTCGGCGACGCCCTCGTCGTGTGAGCGCAGCAGCTCGGCGTACACGTCTGCCGCGACCAGCTCGGTGTCTTCACCAACCTCCGCGAACCCGTGACGACTGAAGAAGTCAACCTCGAACGTGAGGCAGAACAGCTGATTGAGCCCCAGGTCGCGGGCGCGTTCCTCCAAAGCCTCCAGTAGGCGATGGCCGACCCCCCGACCGAGCCACTGCTCGGAGACCCCCAGAGTGCGCACCTCGCCCAGGTGTTCCCACATCACGTGGAGCGCCCCAAACCCGATGACCTCATCTGCAGCATCTACCGCAACCACAAACTCGGGCACCGCCCCGTAGAGCTCGACGAGGTCTTTGCCGAGCAGAATGCGTCGCTCGACGAGCGGCTGCATGAGTGTGACCATAATCGGGATGTCGGTGGTGCGGGCGGGGCGCACCCGCACGTCGGCGGCCTGAGTCATGCAGAGAGTCTAATGGGGTGGATCGGCGTTCATCGCCAAGAGCGGCTCACAGCGAGGCCGCCCCACCACACTTCCGTGGGCAGGCTTCCAGGCCACAACGGCAGGAACCCCACGACCATGAGGTCGCGGGGTTCCTGCCGTTGGCGGAGGTGCTACTCGATCGTGGGAGCGGTCGAGGCGACGGCTGCGGCCGACGAGGCCGACGTGCTGCCGTGATCTTTCGACTTGCCATCGCTCTCGAAGGTGAACTGGCCATCCACAAAGTCGACCGTGACCAGGTCGCCCGCGAGCAGCTCGGCCCCGAGAATTCGCTCGGAGAGCCGATCCTCAATCTCTCTCTGCACCGCACGGCGCAACGGGCGCGCACCCAGCGTGGGGTCGTACCCGATCTCGATGAGTCGCTCGCGTGCGGGCACAGAGACCTCGATGCGAATATCGCGATCGAGCAAGCGATCCGCGAGCGACTTCACGAAGAGGCCCACGATCTGCAGCAGCTCGGGCTTGGAGAGCTGCGGGAAGACGATCACATCGTCGACGCGGTTCAGGAACTCGGGCTTGAAGTGCTTCTTCAGTTCCTCGTTCACCTTGCCCTTCATCGTCTCGTAGCCGATCTGAGAGTCACCCTCGATCTGGAACCCAACCGGACCACCGGCGATCGCGGAAGAACCCAGGTTGGTGGTCATGATGATCACGGTGTTCTTGAAGTCGACGACGCGACCCTGACCGTCGGTGAGTCGACCCTCCTCGAGAATCTGCAACAGCGAGTTGAAGATATCGGGGTGCGCCTTTTCGATCTCGTCGAAGAGCACCACAGAGAATGGCTTCCGGCGCACCTTCTCGGTGAGCTGGCCACCTTCTTCGAAACCAACGAAGCCGGGAGGGGCACCGAAGAGTCGCGACACGGTGTGCTTCTCGCCGTACTCCGACATGTCGAGCGAGATCATCGCGCTCTCGTCGTCGAAGAGGAACTCGGCGAGCGCCTTTGCCAGCTCGGTCTTGCCGACACCCGTGGGGCCGGCGAAGATGAATGAGCCAGACGGGCGCTTCGGATCCTTCAGGCCCGCGCGTTGACGACGTATCGTCTTCGCGAGCGCCGAGATCGCCTCGTTCTGGCCGATGACCCGCTGGTGCAGGGCCTCCTCCATGAACCGCAGGCGGGAGGTTTCTTCCTCCGTGAGCTTGAAGACGGGGATGCCGGTGGCCTGTGCGAGCACCTCGGCGATCAGGCCCTCGTCCACCTCTGCCGTCGTTTCGACCTCGCCCTTACGCCACTGCTTTTCCAAACGCAGGCGTTCGGCGATGAGCTTCTTTTCCTCATCGCGCAGGCCCGCAGCCTTCTCGAAGTCCTGATCCTCGATGGCCTTTTCCTTGTCGGCGCGCACCACCGCGATCTTCTCGTCGAACTCGCGGAGTTCGGGCGGGCTCGACAAGATCGACAGGCGCAGACGCGCGCCCGCCTCGTCGATCAGGTCAATAGCCTTGTCGGGCAGGAAGCGATCTTGCACGTAACGATCCGCCAGGTTCACCGCGGCGACAATGGCCGCATCTGTGATCGACACCTTGTGATGTGCCTCGTAGCGGTCGCGCAGACCCTTCAAGATGTTGATCGAGTGCTGCAGCGAGGGCTCGTTCACCATCACCGACTGGAAACGGCGCTCGAGCGCCGCATCCTTCTCGAAGTGCTTG
This sequence comes from Leucobacter fengyongliangi, assembly GCF_050971685.1. Taxonomy (NCBI): domain Bacteria; kingdom Bacillati; phylum Actinomycetota; class Actinomycetes; order Micrococcales; family Microbacteriaceae; genus Leucobacter; species Leucobacter fengyongliangi. Next base: position 15,965 of record NZ_JBPCEU010000002.1, read on the forward strand.
CGGTACTCGTCGAGCGTAGTCGCACCGATGGTCTGCAACTCACCGCGCGCGAGCAGCGGCTTCAAAATATTGGCCGCGTCGATCGCGCCCTCGGCCGCTCCTGCGCCGACCAGGGTGTGGATCTCATCGATGAAGATGATGATGTCACCGCGCGTGCGGATCTCTTTCGTGACCTTCTTGAGACGTTCCTCGAAGTCGCCGCGGTAGCGGCTGCCAGCGATGAGCGAACTCAGATCAAGAATGTAGAGCTGCTTGTCTTTCAGCGTCTCGGGCACCTCACCCTTGACGATGGCCTGCGCCAGCCCCTCGACCACGGCGGTCTTGCCCACGCCAGGTTCGCCGATGAGCACTGGGTTGTTCTTTGAACGGCGGGAGAGGATCTGCATGACCCGCTCAACCTCTTTCTCGCGCCCGATGACCGGGTCAAGCTTGCCCTCACGAGCAGCTTGGGTGAGATTGCGACCAAACTGGTCGAGCACCTGCGAACCCTTTGCCTCGGCCCCGGTACTCTCCGAAGCGCCAACGCTGACCGATTCCTTGCCCGCCTGGTAGCCGGAAAGTAACTGGATCACGGTCTGACGCACACGGTTTAGATCGGCCCCGAGCTTGACGAGCACCTGCGCGGCCACTCCCTCACCCTCACGGATGAGGCCGAGCAGAATGTGCTCGGTACCGATGTAGTTGTGGCCGAGCTGCAGCGCCTCGCGCAGGCTCAACTCAAGCACCTTCTTGGCGCGCGGCGTGAAGGGAATGTGACCAGCGGGCGGCTGCTGACCGGTGCCGATAATGTCAGTGACCTGCTCGCGCACCGCGTCGAGCGAAATCTCGAGTTGCTCAAGCGCCTTCGCGGCGACGCCCTCGCCCTCATGAATCAGCCCAAGCAGTATGTGCTCGGTACCGATGTAGTTGTGGTTGAGCATCTTTGCCTCTTCTTGGGCAAGCACAACCACCCGACGGGCACGGTCGGTGAATCTCTCGAACATCTCTAACCTCCTGTGGCCGAGGTGCGTCGAGGGGTGCGTGCTCGGCCGATACCAACAGCGTACGCAGCGAAGGTGGATCCCGCGTCGGTGTTCGCCAGAGGCGTGACGGGCGGCCTCAGACCGGGCTCCTCCTCCCGTATTGACATGTCGTGCAAAAACATGCAAACATATCGATAAGCGATACCAACGACAAACGATAAGCTCAGGCAATTGAACGCTCAGAAAGGGACACGCCGTGACCGACAATATCCACAGCTCCACCCCGAATCGCGGGCAGTCGGCAGATACCCGAGTGGATCGGCCGTCGCGTGGCGACCGCGCCGGCATCGTCCTGTTCATGCTCATCGGGGTCGCGATCGTCGCAGTGACCGCATACAGCGTCGTGCAGCGCTGGGTGGAGCTGCTCGGCACCGGGCCAGTGGAAGTCGCCGCTCAGTTTGTAGACACCGCCGCCGAGGTACCCATGGGGCCTGCTGGCGCGGCGGTCTCGGTGCAATTGGATCGAGCCATCGTCCTCGCCCCCGAACTACCGATCGCCTCGCTCGGCGCCGGCCTGCTCGAAGCTACAGTGCTCCTCGTGACGGTCACCACCGTCGTCGTGTGCCTCATTTGCGTGGCTCGCAACATTCTCCGTGGAGTGATCTTCAGCCAATCCCAGACGCGCTGGGTCGCGACTGCCGCGATCACTGCCCTCGCCGGCGCCGCCCTCGTGCCGTTCTTCGGCAATATGGTGGCGAACGGAGCGATTGCACTCCTGTCCGACCGCAGCTTTGAGAACACCTTCGTGCTCGCTGTTGAGCCGCTCCCCTACTTCATGGGCGCATTCGCCGCGTCCATCGCGATCACCGCGTTCAGCGTCGGCGATCGACTCCGCCGCGAGACCGAGGGGCTCGTGTGAGCCCCGCAACGCCCGAGGCCGGGCACCGGATCCACTGCCGCCTCGATGAGCTCCTTACCTCTCGCGGCATGACCCTGACTCAGCTCAGCGATGCCGTCGGGGTCAGCGTCGTGAACCTGTCGGTGCTCAAGAATGACCGGGCACGCGCGATCCGCTTCTCAACCCTCACCGCGATTTGCGAGGCGCTCGGGTGCGAGGTGGGCGACCTACTCACGCTCGCACCCTGAGCATCACTGCAGCGCCGATGTCAGCCGTGCGAGCCCGTCTAACATCTGGGAGGGCAACGACTGCCTCTCCCATTCTTCAAGCGTGAGCTCCCGAGAGTTCTCGTGATAGTAGGCGACCACTTTGTCGAGTTCTCGCACAAACTCCTCGCCGTTCACGACCATCGAGACCTCCATGTTGAGGTTGAAGGAGCGCTGATCCATGTTCGAAGAACCGACCACCGCGACCGAATCGTCAATCGTGAAGTGTTTCGAGTGCAAGATATAGGGCGGCCGGAACATAAAAATGCGCACGCCGGCCCGCAGGAGCTCCTCGTAGTACGAGCGTTGTGCATGGTAGACGACCGGCTGGTCGCCCGTCTCTGATACGAAAAGCTCGACCTCAACCCCGCGGGCTGTGGCCGCGCGGAGTGCGTGCATGATGGACCCGTCAGGAACGAAATACGGGCTGGTGATGCTGAGCCGCCTGGCCGCAGTGTACATCAGCGAGGTAAACACCTGCAGATTATTCTCACTGCCGTACCCGGGTCCGCTCGGCAGGATCTGACAATCAAGTGCTCCGGGGGTCTGCAACGAGGCCTCTGACTTCAGGTAGTCGGTGAGGGACTCCCCTGTCTCGAGGTACCAGTCGCCGAGAAACACCGCCTCAAGCCCAAGCACAACCGGGCCTTCCAGGCGCACCATAAGGTCTTTCCAATGCAGTCCGCGCCGACGATTGGATGGTTTGTTGTAGCTCGAATCGACGAGGTTCTGCGACCCCATGAATCCGACCCTGCCGTCGACAACGAGGAGCTTCCTATGGTTGCGCAGGTCGGGCCGCTGCCATTGCCCGCGCCACGGGCGTACCGGCAACATATACGTCCATTGTGCCCCGATCTCGTCGAGGAACTTCGCGGTGCGTTTGTATCCGGGATTTCGCACCGCGGAGACGTGATCGAGAAGCACGCGAACAATGACGCCTCGACCGACTGCTTCTCGCATCGCTTCGAATACGTCGCGGGTTGCGTCATCGAGCACCAAAATATAGAACTCGATGTGCACGTAAGACTTAGACTCGCGAATCGCTTCTGCCATCTGGGCAAGCGAGCCTTCATAGTCGATGCTGATTGAGGCGGTATTCCCGCGCACCATCGGTTGAGCCCCGAGAGAGCGGCCGAGCATGACCGCGTTGCGCAGGCCGGCAGGCAGTTCGGGTAGCGAGGTACCCAACACAAAACCTTCTTGTTCGGTGAGGCCGCTGACGAGTCGGTTCGTGGCCTCCTGCATCTTGCGTCGCTTCCGCGGAAGCCTGTTTCCACCGATCAAGAGGAACAGCAAGAGCCCGGGAACCGGCAAAAAGAAGATCGCCATAAGCCAGGCCATGCCTGAGGTTGGGCGACGGTTGCGGGGCACCACAAAGACAGCAACAACGCGAATCACATTGTCGACGATGAGCACGAAGACTGTCCACGCCCAGGGCCAGTTGATACCTTCCCAATACCCCGCTGAATCAGGGGTTTCGGTCAGAAACGCGCCGATAAGACTCACTGTCGAGTGCATCGACACCTCCACCCGGGTAACCTGCCTGAGGTTACTCTAGTGGGTTCGCGCGTTAGGAATCGGTACCGGGAGGTGCCGTGCGTTGCGGGAGCCCCAGTCGCTCACGCTCCTGTGCCTCCATCTCGCGGTAAATGCGTCGCTCATTTCGGTCTGCACGCAGAATGAGCCGCAAAATGACCGCAAAGAACACACCGATCAGCACAGTCGGAGTTATCGACCAGAGTGCGTTCACCCACCAGTTGTCCATAGCAGGGAGTGTAGCCCGCGAGCATGGGAGCACCTTGGGAGCGGATCGGTGCGTTTCCCTGATCGGACACACGCATAGGGCCCCGCATTTGCGGGGCCCTATGTTCGCCGTGGATCTTAGCGGAATCGAACCGCTGACCTCTTCATTGCGAACGAAGCGCTCTACCAACTGAGCTAAAGACCCGAGGACCCAGTCAGCTTAACAGCGCGCCCGTCACCACGCGAAATTACAGTACTTCCACGGCCCACAACTCAACCTGCAGGGCAGAAATCGACTCACCCGCAGAGGTTTCGTAGACTTCCTCGCCGAGAACCGTCACTGCCATCGCCACGTTGTCGTCAACATAGACCGGGTCGAGCACGGGGCAGTCACTCTCCCAGTCGCCAGCGTAGGCGAGAGTGTTGTGCTCGTATAGCTCGGGATCAGTCTCTGCGGCGTGGCCGGTGAAGAGTCTAATGCTGCACAATCCGGTGCCCTCGTCATACTGAACAACCGTGCCGAACAGCGTGAGGTCAGTGCCTGCCCAGGCGTCAGGATCACTCACAATCTCTGCCAGCTCCGCCGCGCTCACCTCAGGGAAGTCCTCCATCACTGGGGAATCCGGCTCGGTCTCTGGCGTGGACTCGCTGGGCGTGCTCGGAGATTCGATTTGCGTGGGAGCAGTCTCAAGCTCCTCAATGGCTGCCCCGAATGAGAAGAGGGCCACCGCGGCAATGATCGTGACGATCAATCCAGCAATGACCGCCACAGCGGAAAGGATGAGACCCGTGAGTCCGAGTCCCTTCGGTTGCTTCTTCACCAGCGCCATGATGCCGAGAATCACACCCACCGCACCCAGGATGAAGCCGAGGAACGGCACCCAGGCGAAGATCAGTGCGGCAATACCGAGAATGAGCGCCGTGATGGCAAGCCCCTTTGGTGTCACCGGCCCCTGCGGTGGCTGTGGGTACTGCTGCCCCTGCGCGTATTGTGGGGCCTGGGGCGGGCCTCCTGCGGGCGGGTAGGCCGGGGCCTGCGGCACCGATGGCTGCGAGTACGTGGGTGGCTGCTGCGGTGTCTGGGGATACACCGGAGGCTGTGGATTCTGGGGCTGTGGCACGCCTGTGGGGCCGCCTGCGTCTGGCTGCGACGGTGAGGCCGGGAATTCTGAAGGTGGGTTTGTCATGTGTTTATCATGGCACTTTCCTCCAAGCTCGGCGAGAGTAAGCGTTGGAAAGTTGGTGAAATCGATACGGAATCGCTGTTAGCTTGCGTTACGCCGCGCGCGCAGCACCGCATCCAAATCGAGCATGCCCTCGCTCGTGTCACCCACCATGCCCATTTTCCGCAGTCGCTCCGCGGTCGCGAGCTGCTGAGAGCGCGCCTGCGCGACGGCAGAGACTGGGGATTCGGGCTGCGCCGCATTCGTGGACGACAGAGCAGGAGCGGACTCGGTCTCGGATGCCGCAGACTGAGCAGTCGGCGCGCCGGCGACGGAGGTTGCTTCGGCACTGGCGCGATCCACCCGGGCCTGCTCGAGTACGTGCTCGAGCAGCATCGAATTCGGCTGGTTCTGGCGCGCCGGTGGCCTCTCTGCACGCGCACGCGCCATCGCGCGGGCATGCTCGCTGCGTGCCCGAGCCGCGGCCTGCGCGGCAGCGTGTGCGGCAGCGGCGGCCGACTCCCCCCGCGGTTCCGAGACTGCGACCGGCGGGGCCTGCACCTCCACCGCCGCAACCACGGCCTGCTCAGCAGGAATCTCAGCGACTCTGACCCGCCCAGGGGCGAGTAACACGAGCGCGCCCATAGCGGCGGCGGCGACAGACGCGGAGGCAAGCACGAGCGCCGTCCCCTGGCCTGCCAGCGCGACTCCCGCCCCAATCAGCACGCCAACTAGCGCGAGTACCGCCGCCAACGCGGCAAACGCACGAACGCGGCGTACGACTGGCCTGCGCAAGCGAGCTGCGCGACTCACAGCGGCCTGCTTGCGCTTCATTTGCTGGGCGCGAATCTCGGCTCGCACCTGCGCGGCGCGTGCCTCTGACAGCTGGGCCTTTCGCTCAGCCTCCTGCTGCCGCTGCGCGGTACGCAGGAGCTTCTCGCGTGCGAGTGCTTCCCGCGCTGTCGCTTCGACACGCACTTCGGTCGGCACCTCGGCGGTCTCGGCCAGCACCCGCAGCGTTCGCTGGAGCCTGATGGCATTGCGTTCAGCCGCGCGAAACTCGCGCCTGCGCACCCAGCTCGGAACCAGGACGGCCGCCCACAACAGGGCTGCCACCACGAAGATCACTCCGCCACCGAATATGCCGCCTGTCATAGGGGTCACTGTACGGTTTCGTAGGCACTCTATGGGGTTGCCGCGCCGAGTCGCATGAGCATCCCCAGCGGCACTTCCTCCCGAGTGACCGCAAAACACGAGTGGTCACGCCAGTCACCAGCGATGTGGATGTATCGCTGCCTTTCGCCCTCGTGTCGCAGACCGAGCTTCGCCACCACCCGCAGAGACGCTGCGTTCTCGGGTCGAATACAGATTTCAACCCGATGCAGGCGCAGGTGGTGAAAGAGGTAGTCGATCGCGAGCGCGACCGCCACGGGGGTAATGCCTTGCCCTGCCACGTGTCGGGACACCCAATAGCCGATCTGGGCAGATCGCATGGCACCGCCGCTAATTTCAGAGACGCTCAGTTGACCCACGACGAGACGGTCGAACGTGACCACAAACGTGATGCCGACGCCCATTCGCAACTGCCGCCTGAGGATCTGAATCGTCGGCCGCATCGAGACCGAACCCGGCACCGTTCCCCCACCGCCGGGGTAGGTCGCTTCCCAGGGCTCGAGCCACGCCCGGTTCTCCTTCAGCAGCCGCTCAAGCACCGCCGCATCTCGACGGTGGATCAGGCGCAGGCCGATCCGCCCCGCCGTCATGGGCGCGGGCGCCTCGATCGGGTGCGGCAGTGGGCTCATGCGACCAGCGTATGGCTCAGTGGCTGCGGCGAGCGCGCAACTGCTCTGCGAGTTCGATGACCCAGTCGCTGAGCTCTGCGCCGAGTTCCTCATTATCGACGCCCAACAGCAGGTTTGCTTTAATCCAGCTCGCCCGATCGCCGGTGTCGTATCGGCGCCCGCGAAAGACCACCCCATACACCGGTCGATCCCCGTCTCCGTTCGCGAGCACGTTCAACGCGTCCGTGAGCTGATACTCGCCGCCGCGACCCGGTTCCAGCCGATCAATCACGTCAAAGATCTCGGGCCGCAGCACGTAACGGCCGATCACTGCAAGATTCGATGGAGCCTCCGCCGGGCTGGGCTTCTCCACGAGCGCGGTAACCTCGACCACGTCAGGGTCAGCGGTCGCGTTCACAGCGGCGCAGCCGTAGAGATGAATGAGCTCTTCCGGCACCTCCATCAGTGCGACCACGGTCGCCTCTCGCTGATCATGCACCTCGATCATTCGGGTGAGCAGCGGATCGCGCTCGTCGATCAGGTCGTCACCGAGCAGCACGGCGAACGATTCGTTGCCCACATGCATACGCGCGCGCCCCACCGCGTGGCCGAGTCCCAGCGGCTGCCCTTGCCGCAAGAAATGCACCTCGGCAAGCTCGCTTGAGGCGTGCACTCGATCGAGCCGATCGGTGTCGCCCTTGCGTTGCAGGGTCGCCTCAAGCTCGGGAACGCTATCGAAATGGTTCGAGAGGTTGCCTTTGTTGCGGCCGGTGACAATCAGCACGTCACGCACGCCCGCGTTTGCGGCTTCCTCGACCACATACTGGATCGCCGGCTTATCGACGATCGGCAACATCTCCTTCGGCATGGCCTTCGTCGCGGGTAAAAACCGAGTACCCAGGCCCGCCGCGGGAATCACGGCTTTCGTCACGGAACTGCCGGTCAATTCGGGCGCAATGCTCATAGCAATAGACTAGCCTGCCCGTAGACTTGCGAGTATGCGAGACTCACGAATCGATAGTGAAAAACGGCGGATCCGCCAACTGGTTCGTGCTGAACGCATGGCCCGCAGCCTCGGCGATCGGCAAGTCGCCGCGGCCTCCCTCACCGAGCAGCTCGTGGCCCTGGTGACACGCCTCGACGCACGCTCACTTGCCTGCTACCTCCCGGTGTTCGGCGAGCCCGACACCACCGCCTTCCTCGCATGGGCTCGCGCGCACGACATCGATGTGCTCTTGCCCTCGGCAAGAGAAGATGGCCTGCTCGATTGGATTCGCCCCCTTGCGGATGGCACCGTCTCGGGAGCATTTGGGATCCCCGAACCGCTTGGCGAACACCTCAGCCCGCTTGCGGTGAGCGAAGTCGACCTCATGCTCATTCCCGCGTGCGCGGTGGATCAACGCGGGGTGCGCCTGGGCTGGGGCAAAGGCTACTTTGACCGCAACCTGAGCACCCTGCGGAGGCGCCCGCCGGTCTTCGCAATCGTCCACGAATCCGAGTTTCTGGCGGAGCTCCCGTGCGAGGCGCACGATGTGCCCGTGAACGGAGTCGTCACTCCCGAGCGCACGGTGCTATTCGGCCAGGGAGATCCACAACTCAACGGGTAGACTGAGTAGCTGTGCCTACCTATGCCTACCGCTGCAGTGATTGCGATCACGCTTTTGACATCTACCAGGCGTTCTCCGACGACACGCTGACCGACTGCCCCGAGTGCGGCGGGAAGCTGCGCAAGGTGTTCGGCAAGCTCGGAGTGACGTTCAATGGCTCGGGCTTCTACCGCACAGATTCCCGCGCAGGGAGCGGAGCAGGCGCTGCCTCCGGAAGTTCATCGAGTTCATCTGAATCCTCCGGGTCGAGCAAGTCCGGTGGATCAAGCACCCCCGGCGGCTCCGGCGGCTCCGGCGCGTCAACAAGCACAAGCGCTTCCTCCGCCGCGTAGACTACCTCTCACACCCATAGAGAGGAGAGCATCATGCTCAAGGGTTTTCGTGATTTCATCATGCGCGGCAACGTCATTGATCTCGCGGTCGCGGTGGTCATTGGTGCCGCCTTCAACGCGGTGATTGCCAAGGTTGTTGAGGCGCTGTTCACACCGATTATCGGCATGTTTTTCCAGGCTGACTCTCTGGACACCGCGCTCATGGTTGGGCTTCCCGGCGGTGGCGCCATCGCCTTCGGCGCGGTCATCGGGGCCCTGCTGAATTTCGTCATTGTCGCGGCGGTCGTGTACTTCGTGTTCGTGCTGCCAATCAACACCATGCGCGAGCGCAAGCAGGCCGGCGCCGAGCCTGACGCGCCGCCGAACGAGCAGGAGCTGCTGACCGAGATCCGCGACCTTCTGCGCGCGCAGAACGAGCGTCCCCGCGCCTAGGTTTTCGGTTCCGAGGGTCGGGTTCTCGTATTCTGCGCCGGTCTCGTTTTGAGTGGGCGTGGGCGGCTGCTTCCTAGGCTGGGAAGCAGCCACTCACGCCCTATCTCGCTTCGGAATCGCGGTGCCGCTACGCACGGCATGACCTGCGAGACCAGCCTGACCTGCCAAACCAGCCTGACCTGCCAAACCAGCCAAACCAGCATGACCAGCATGACCTGCAAAACCACCCTGATCAGCAGGCGAAACTAGCCCCAGTGTGGCGGCTTGTCTTCTCGCAGGCGCGCGTCGTTTTCCGTCTCGGGCCGGTCTGCTGCGGGCGGATCGTAGGGCGCGGGATCACTCCCCACCGGCGCCGGGAGCGTCGCACGTCGGGATCTACGTCCCGTGGCATCCCGCCGAGGGGTCAATTTCTGCGGGTGCTCGTCGCGTGAACCCGCAGATTCTGACCTGTCGAATTGTGGATCGGGCATCAGAACCCGGATGCGTCGCCCGGGGCCTGGAATTGCCCGTCTCGATCCACGGGTTGCGCAGCCTGCCTCTCGCCAGCGAAGTCGGAAGCAGCCTTTGCGTTGGGGGCAGGCGCAGAACCGTTTCCTTGCGCGTCAGCGGCGGCCTCAACCTCGGCGTCGTAGCCGAGAATACCCGCGACCCGCAGCGCCACCCGCTCGGGGTCGGCGAAGAGATCGAAGCTGTGCACCCGGTGGTAGTGCCAGCCGAGACGACGCAGCACCGACGGGCGAAGCCGCAGCGCGTCGCGCAGGCTCTGCTCGCTGCCCGTGAAGTCGAGATCGATCGCGATCGCACGTTCGCCGAGCGAGGCCGCCAGCGGAATCACCCCGCGGTAGTCGAGTTCGACAGAAAGGCCGAGCTTCTCAAGCCGGTCGGCGAGCTCGCCGAGCATCGGGTCGCGCTCGGCGGGAAGCGTTGCCGGTTCGGCCACGGGGTGCTCGAGCGCCAGCAATTCGGCAAGCTCCACCACTCCGTGCTTGATCCGCGCGGAGTCGAGGTCAGCGGGCCGGAAGCAGCTCACGATGGTCATGGCTCGGCGCGCGCGCGTCATGGCGACGGCCACGAGCCGTTCGCCGCCCGGGCGCCCCAGCGCACCGAAGTTCGAGAGCACCCGCCCGTGCGGGGTGCGACCGTAACCAATGGAGAAGATCACCCGGTCACGGCTCTGCGCCATCGCCTGTTCGAGCGTGAGCACGGCGAACGGTTCGGCCCGCTCCCCCAGCAAGAACTCGCGATACTGCGGAAGCTTCGAGAAGGCGTGGAGGACGGCCTGGTACACCCGCACCGCGTGCCGGTCGCTCGCGGTAATGACCATGAGCGACTCGCGCGGCCGCACGCTTGCGTGCTCGAGCACGAGTTGCACGACGCGCTCAACCTCGGCGTCGGTGCTCTCGACCGCGCCGGTCTGCGGGTCGGGAAGCCCGTGCCCGGCGCTCACGAATTCAAGGGTGATGCTGGAGTGGCCCAGGAAGGTACCCGCCCACGGCAGCGACTCGATCTCCCCGTCGTAGAACCGAGTGTTGACGAGACTCGTGAGGTCTTCGCCTCCCGCGCGGTAGCTGCGCGTAAGGGCGAGCTCGGGCAGTACGGCTCGCAGCTGGGCGAAGGTCGACTGCTTGTGCAGGGCCTCCAGATCCACTGTTGGCACGTCGGTATCGCCATCTGCTGCGGGGGTTCGCACGGCGATTTCGAACGGTGAAGGAGACTGGGTGACCCCGTCGCCAAAGGCAACCACCTGGGCCGCGCGCTTGATCGCGCCGACGTTCTCGACCAGGGTGGTCGCCCCGGCATCGACGAGAAGGGTCGTGTCGAAACGCAACTCCGCCGGCAGCTGGGCAACCTCGTAGGGCGACAACACCCACACCGGAGCGAGCGCGCCCATCAGCGTGGGAGCGTGCTGTGCGAGCGAGTGCAAGGACACGTCGCCGCTGCGCAACTGCTCGCGAAGCGCGAGCGCCTCGGTGCGAGCGTCAACCACGGCGATGCGCCACGCGTCGGCGAGCTTCACCGCAAGCTGCGGGCCGTTCGCGCTCGCGTGCGCGTCGTCCACGAGACGGAAATCAGCCTCGAGTCGCTCGATCACTCCGGTATTTGCACTGAGCAGCGCCTCGTTGGTCTGCAGCATTCGCTCGAGCGCGGACTGCCACCAGGCCTGCTCAAGTTCTGCCGCGACATTGCTCGCGGGCACGTGCCGAGCCGACAGATCATCGATCAGGGGCTCGAGTTGCGCGGCCCGCAACCGCTCCACAATCGCGGTTCGCTCCTGAATGTTGTGCAGCACCTCGCTCTCGCGGGCGAGGTCGGTCGTGCGCCGGGCGAGGGTGGTCAACGGCAGGTTGCGGAGGCGGTCGCTGTCGTGCTCGTTGCCCAGCACCCGGTCAAGCTCATCGAGATCTTGGTAGGCCGCCTGATACGCCGTGGCCACATCGGCGATGCCCACCGGCACCTCGGGACGCGCACCCACAACGGTGCTGTAGCGCTGCCACAGCACCCGCTGCTGCTGAATCTGCACGAGCCGCGCGTACATGTCGGTGATGTGCACACCGGGCCGCACGTATTCGCGCGCAAGTTTGCGCAAACGCCGCTTATTCGCCTTCGACATCTCTTCGCCGCGCGGGGCGTGGGCCGCGATGACCTCGGTGAGTGAGCGATCGTAGACCTCGGGGGTGAACCGGTCGAGGGTCTCACGGATGCCCATGAGGAGGCGCAAGTAGACACCCAGTTCGGCGATCGTCTCGTACGGCCGGAGCGTCGTCTGTTCGACGACCTCGTTGGCGAGAGAAATGAGTCGCGGGAGTTCAGACTCGGCGAGATCCACCGCGAGTGAATATGCGGATCGCGCCGCCTCGGTCGTCGCGAAGCTCACGCCGTACCACGGCGAATCCTCAGGCCCATACTGAAACTGGCCGAGGCGGGCGGCCTCGGTGATGTCTTCTGCAATCGAACTGCGATCAAGCGTGAGGTGACCGAGAGCCTCATCGTTCAGCCGCACCGTTGTGCTCGGCGGGGTCGGGAGTAGTGCCAGCCGTGTCAGTTCTCGCAGCGCATCTATCGGCGACGCACCGAAGCGCTGGTCGCGCGCGGTCAGCGCATCCTGATAGTCGAGCAGCACCCCGCGCAGCCGCACCAGCGCGTCGTCGACATCGCGCAGCGGCTCGCTCCGCGCGGACTCGTTGCGGCTGATGGCCTCGACGAGGTTGCGGCGCAGCAGTCGCGGCGTTACCGCGAGCCCCGACAGGCCGGCTCGCGAGAGCCGGTGTCCAATGCCATCGAGTGTGGATCGGCGCGGCGACACTACGAGCACGCGTTTGCCGGCGCGCACGAGCTCTCCGATGGCGTTCACCACGGTCTGTGTGCCCCCGGTTCCGGGCAGGGTGCGCACCACCAACGAGTGCCCTGCGCCAATCTGCGCGAGCACATCGTTCTGCTCGGCATCAGCGTCGTAGAGGTGTCGGTCAGTCTCCGGGGCGCGATCGTTCGGCCAGGTCGGCGAGACCGGGCGGTACGCGTCGACCAGTTGCTGCTTGGCCACCTCGCTGCCGCATATGGCCTGCAAGACCGGTGATTCGAGGTTCTTCGCGTCGCTCACCATGTGCCGTGACACGTCGGCGAACGAGGAAGCGATGAGCCGCGGTTGCACCACGAACTCGGGTACCCCGGTGACCATCTGCCGCAGGCGATCGATGACCGGCTGGGGCTTGAACACGCCCTCCGACTGGGAGAGCTCGAGTAGGGTGCGTGCGTTCACAGTTATCCCAAACTGCTCGCGCAAGGCACCCAGCAATTCGCGGTTCACGGTGAGTGGCTTCTTGAGCTTCAGTTCGAAGTCGCGGCCGTAGCGACGAATCGCGAGCGGGCGCAGCAGCACCGGCGCACAGTACTCCTCGCCCTCGAACTGCCACTTGGCAATTCCGATACCCAGATGCACGGTTTCGAGTCCGCGCACCGCGCGCATCTCGGCGGCCTTATCGGTGACGCGCCCCGCGGCAACCCGCGCATATCGCAGCGCGAGGTCGTCGCGAATCAGCGCGGACAGCAGGATCTTCTGGCCGGTGATGAACTGTGGCATCCCGCCGGGGTGCGTGGTCGAAAGCTCGATGCGGTTTGCGGGCTGATCGTCAAAGTGCAGCAACGGGCTGCGCCCGCCGATGGCGGCAAGCTCCCGTCGCCAGTCCTCGTGCTCCGTGGCGAACGCATCGACCGCCGCGAGCGGCCCCGCGAGGGCTGGCGTGGCGAGGATGGGTTCGGTGGGGAACTCCGACTCGGGTTGCGGCGGGGTATCCGGCTTTGGCGCGAGCGAGCCCTCAGGCATTGGAGTCTCGGCGGTGGCCACTGGGGCCTCCGCCTCGTTCACGTTTGCGCCCTGACGACGGCGCCGATCCACACTCCACACACCGCCACCCTAAGCGTCACCGGCAGTTTTGCCCGGAAGGCGCTCGGCGTTTTCCGCCTGCGTTGCGCAAAGCCGCCCCCCACATCCATGGTGGATGGCTCCGGCGTTGAAGGAGCGCGGCTACTTGCTCGTCTCGCCCGCAACGGGCTCGATCGGGGTAGCAACCTCGTACGTACCGCGGGCCCGTGAAACGAGCGCCATGAGGTGGTAGACGACGATCGCAGCGATCGTGCCGAGGGCGATGCCGTTGAACACGATCGCACCGAACTGCACGGAGAAATCAGCGATGCCGATGATCAGCGCCACCGCCGCTGGGAACTGGTTGATGGGCTTAGAGAAATCGACCTTGTAGTCAATCCAGATCTTCACGCCGATCAGGCCGATGAGGCCGTAAAGCACCACCGTCACCCCACCGAGCACCCCCGCGGGAATCGTGTTGATGACCGCGCCGATTTTTGGCGAGAAGCTCAGCAGCACCGCAATGATGCCTGCGACCCAATATGCGGCGGTGGAGTAGACGCGGGTGGCCGCCATCACGCCGATGTTTTCGCCATAGGTGGTGGTTCCCGATCCACCCCCGAAGCCGGCGAACATCGTCGCGAGACCGTCGGCGAACAGCGCCCGCCCGGTCACCGGGTCGAGGTCTCGCTTCACCATGAGTCCGACGCTCTTGATGTGGCCGACGTTCTCGGCGATGAGCACGAGCACAACGGGCAGGAAGACGGGCAGGAGGCCCCACAGGGTGGGGTCAGAGAACGGATTCGCTGCGAGGTGGAACTCGGGCAGGCCGAGCCACGCGGCGTTGCTCACCGAGACGAAGTCAACCTCACCGAAGAGCACCGCGGCGATATAGCCGACAACGACACCGAGCACGATCGAGAGACGACCGATCAGGCCACGGAAGAGCACCGTAATCAAGATAATCGATGCGAGCGTGATGAGGGCGATGACGGAAGAATGCCAGGCGACACCCTGGATCCCCTCGGCTGTCCAGTTGTTCTTCACCGCGGGGGCAAGATTGAAGCCAATGAGCGCGACGATCGAGCCCATGACGACTGGGGGCATGAGTGCATTGATCCACCCGGTGCCTACCTTATGCACCAGGAGGCCGATGAGCGCGAGGAGGAGTCCGATCGCGAGGATACCGAACGAGGCGCGCGACAGGTCACCACCGGAGCCCACGGCGACACCGATGGGCGCGATGAACGCGAATGACGAGCCGAGGTAGCTGGGAAGTCGGTTGCCTGTGATGAGCAGGAAGAGGATCGTGCCGAGGCCCGAGAAGAACAGGGTCGCAGTGGGGCTGAACCCCGTAATGAGCGGCACGAGGAAGGTGGCACCAAACATCGCCACCACGTGCTGGGCACCGAACCCAATGGTCTTGGGCCAGCTCAGTCGCTCCTCTGGCATCACAATTGCGTCGGGCTGTACGCTCGAGCCGTCTCCGTGCTGCTTCCATGTGAATGCCATGGGTTCTCCTCAAGGTTGTCGGGGCTCGGGGTGCCATCGCTGCGCGCACCGGCCCCCATGCCAGGCTATTCGAGTGCGAGGTAGATCTTGCGGATGTGATCTTTCACGATCCAGCGCGTCTTCGTGCCGGCGGTGAGCCGCATCACGTCGCCGGTCTTCACCTCGACGCTGCGGTTCTCGTCCAGCAGCTTGATGGTGGCCCCACCCGAGATCACGACGAAGAGCTCGTCGACCTCGGTGTCGAGCACCGCACCGTCGCGCAGCTCCCAGATGCCCGTCTCCACGTTGCCCAGCCGGCCAAGCTCGACCGATCCCTGCCGGGGCGATCCGTAATCAACCTCTTCGGCGGGCACGGGAGAGAGCGCGACAATCGCGCCGCGACCGTGCACCACGCCGTTGAGCCCTTCGGGAAGCAATTCAGTCATCGTCCTGGCTCCTTACGAGTCGAAACCGAGGCCAAGCGCATCGAGGGTCTTGAGTAACACGTTGCGCTTGCCGTGATTGTGGTCGGCTCGGTCGAGCGACCACCGGGTCAAGTTGATGCCAATCGATGCCGCCGGCTCGGGCGGGAATGGCAGCGGCATTTCACGCACCATCTGCAGCTCGGTGCGCTCGGTGGATCGCCCCTCGAGTCGGTCAACGATCACATCCGCAGCGAAGTGCGTGGCTCCCACGCCAAGCCCCGTGAAGCCAGCCACGTATTGCACGCGCCCCCCGAACGCCTGCCCGAAGAACGCGCAGAACCTCGTGCTCGTGTCGATCACCCCGGCCCAGCGATGCGAGAACTTCACTCCCGCGAGCTGCGGGAACGTGGTGAAGAAATGACTGGCGAGCTTGCGGTGGCTCTCCATGCGGTCTTCGTACTCGGCCTTGATCCGCCCGCCCACGTGGTACACCGCGTCGTACCCGCCCCAGAGGATCCGGTTGTCGCCGGTGAGCCTGAAGTAGTGAAACTGGTTCGCCATGTCGGCGACTCCCTCGCGCCCCTCCCACCCGATGGAGGCGAGTTGCTCGTCGGTGAGCGGCTCGGTCATGAGCACGTAGTCGTAGACGGGAACCGTGTGAAAGGCGTATCGCTTGAGCAGCGACGGAAAGATGTTCGTGCAGAGCGCAGCCCGCTCGGCGGTGATAGTTCCACGCGGTGTTTGCAGGTGGATCGGTGCCCCGGCGTCGCCCTCCAGCCCCGTCACTCGGCTGTTCTCGTAGAGCTCCACCCCGATGCTCGCGGCATGCCGCGCCAGCTCCGCCGCGAGCTTAGCGGGATGCACGTTGGCGTTTTCCCTGGGGTGGAAGGTGCCACCCAAGAAAGTGGGCGAGTGCAAGCGCTGCCTGACCTCTTCAGCGGTCAGTACCACCGTGTCGGCGTCGCCTTCCTCTTCGGTCACCCAGTCAGCTTGGTAGGGCTCGTTCGCGACGGAAAGCTGCCCGGTGCGCTCGAACTCAACATCGAGCCCGTGCTCGGTCACGAAGCGCTCGATCGCGTCGAGATTCTCGTATCCGAGCCTCTTTAGCGTGCCCACCTCGTCGGGCCATCGACTTTCGGCGTTGGGCTCGCCGTGTGTGATGCTCGCCTCGCAAAAACCGCCATTGCGCCCCGAGGCAGCCCAGCCCACGCGCTTCGCCTCGAGCAAGACGACCCGGCGTTCCGGATGTTCGGTCTTCAGCTTGATCGCGGTCCAGAGGCCCGCGTACCCGCCGCCGACCACCACGTCGTCGGCCCTCAGGTCTCCGTCAACGATCGGGTAGCGTGCGGCTGATGCCTGAATGTCCTCAGTCCAGAACACCGCGTGTTTTGTATCTGCGAGGGATTCCTCGACGATACGCGCTGCCGGACGGTTGGTCTCAAAAATCGTGGATTCCATGGGTTCCTCTGCGAACTTACGGGGTGACCAGGTGAAGCAAACTACTCAGCTGGGGGCTTGATCATGACACCCGAGGCGAGCCCAAGCGCGAGCCCTGCAGGCACCCACAGCCAGAACTGGGTGAAAAAGCCAATCACCGTGCCAACGATGGCGCCGATAATCAGGCCAACGATCACCTGCTTGCGTCTCGCCGCGGGCGAGGTGCCGTCTGAGTCACGCTTTCCCGAGCCTCGGGATCCTTTGGATGCCATGCTTCCACCCTACGCGGATCAGCCGCGAGACGGCAGGCCTGACACTGAATTCGTGTCAGTTTTCGCGAACCAGCGCCGATTCCGTGCGTCGGGCAGCGTGGTCACTCCGCGTGTCAAGACGCGCCGTCGCTCGGGCGGCCCATCGCGCGCTGAAGCTTCGAGGTGCCGCGCACGCGTTCGGCGCCGGCGCCGATGAGGAGCGGCTCGACCAATTCGAGCAGTTCGAGCGAGGCCCCGGGGGCGAGCTCTGCCTCCCACTCGCGCCAGCTACGTTCTTCGCCGCTCAGTGCATTCGTTGCGACGACCCGGTCATCGGCGAGCTCGATCAGCCACTCACCCGGTTGCTCGGGGGAACCGGTGGTGCCGTTTGCCCCCAGTGCATCGGCAGCGGATGCGGGTGCGGGTGCGGGTGAGGGTGCGAGTGCGGATACGCCCGAGACCCCCGCATCCCGCCACACCCGAACGATGGTGCGAAGGGTGCGCATGGTCGCCACCGCGATCAGGCGATCGGTGTCGTGCTTGCCGATGCGATCCACAATTTCGCGCAGCAAACCATCGGGCATCGTCTCGGCCAGCGGCCACACGAGCTCGCGTGAGCCATCTGCACCCTTGAGCTTCATGTGCCAGCCCTCGTCTTTGCCGCCCACCCGTTTGCGCACTGCGACCCGCTGCAGGCCGAGCGCCGCGTCGGGGGTGTCGAAGTAGATGGCCTCGAGCGTGAAGCTCTCGGGCTCGATGAGCCGGAGGCCCACGGCGGTGAACGCGGGGCTGCCGGGAAGCTCGGCCCGCGAAGACACCGCATACTTTCGCTCGACCTCGAAGGTTTCGATCGCCCCGTTCCCTGCCACCAGATCAGTCTAGGCGCGGCTGATGCTGCCCCGCGAACCAGACAATTCCCGCGCCGGCAGCGACCACCAGAGCGATCCCCACCACAACCGGGGCCGTGAGGATCTGTCCGAGAAACAGCACACCGACGAGCGTGCCGACCACCGGGTCGAAGGCGAAGAGCACGCCGATCACTCGTGCGGAGGTGAGCTTCGCCGCGAGCGTGTCCACCGTGAAGGCCAGCGCCATACCCACGAGCGCGGAGAGCGCGAGCACTCCCCAGTCGGCTGGCCCGGCACTGGAGATCGCCGGGACCGAGAACGGGAGAGTGAGCACCGCTGCCACGGCGACCGAGAGCGCCACGCTCGGCAGCCCACCCGCGCTCTTTCCGACGCGCGCTGCCAGAACCGTGTACAAGCCAAAACAGACCGCTGCGAGAGCCGCGAACACGAGACCGAGTGGGTCGAGTGACCCCCCGAGGCCCGCGATCAGCGCGACCCCACCGAAGGCAACGAGCGCGAGGAGCCCTTCGCGCAGGCGCCGCGATGCGAAGAACGCGACCAGGCAAGGCCCCAGGAAGTCGATCGTGACGGCGATGCCCAGCGGGATGCGCGCGATTGCGAGATACAGAAACACATTCATCGCAGCCATCGCGGCCCCGTAGATCACGATTCCCATCCACTCCTCGCGGGTGCGACCGGTGAGCCGTGGCCGGAAAAGCACGAGGAGGAAGGCGGCGGCGATCGCGAAGCGCAGTCCGCTCGTACCCAACACGCCGACCGTGTCAAAGACCCCGATCGCCAGCACTGCGGCGATCTGCATTCCGATCGAGCCGCTGAGCACCAGCAGCACGGCCCGGAGGGTCGCAGATCGCGTCGCGGCCTGCGCCGCGGAACGGGGAGTGGGCATCAGGTCAGAATAGCCCTGTTGCGAAGGCCCCGTGGGGCAGACGGAATACACTGGCGGGGTGAGTGGGCAACAGCTGGTGGATCGCGCGATGCGCGACAGCCTCGCGGCTGTTGGCAGGTTGCAAGCTGCCGGGGTCGAGCCAGAGGCACTCGCGGAGTTCGTGCCCGCCGGGCGGCGATGGCTCGTGCTCCCTCGGGCCGCGACCATGCGCCCGCTGGGCGAGGTGTGGCGCCTGGGTGCCCTGTTGCTCGGCACCGACGGCACCCTATATGCGGCTGGGCGTGCGACCCGGGCTGCAGAACGAGGCCGCCCAGGCTACCAGTCGGCATCGCGTGAGGAACGGCGCGAGCTTGCCGCTGCAGCCCTAGACGGCGGGTACCCGGCGGGCACCCCAGTGAACTTCGATGCCGCGCCGATCCGGTTGGTGGAACTCGTCACTCGGCACAACCAGCCCGGCGACGCTGCCGGCCCGCCTGCCCTGCTCGATTCGCCTGACGGGCCTGGCACCCCAGCTCCAGCAGGTACAACCCTGTCTGCCGATCTCGCGCTTCCCGTCGGCGTATGGGGCGGAGAGCTGCGCGTACGCTGGCGACCGGGGGCATCACTCGACGGGGCCGCCACGCTCGACACGTACCTGGCAGGGCGCGTCGAACTGCTGGTCAACCCGCCCCTCGCCGCGACCTGACCCGGCACTTCGTGCGCTCTTCCGAGTTTCTCTCAGCGCTGCCTCACCACTTGAGAGCATGGGTAGGGCACCAGTGGCTGTTTCCTGCGTCGCGAAGCCGCCACTAGCGCCCTACGAAAGGGTGTGCAGGCGGGCCGGTGGGCCCGCGGGCACGAAGCACGCGAAGCATCGCTTCGCGTTCAAAGCTTCGGCGGGCCAGAGGCCCGCGGGCACTTTTCGTGCGAAGCGATGCTTCGCACATTGAGAAAAGTGCCCCAGATAGGAATCGAACCTACGACACCTTCTTTAGGAGAGAAGTGCTCTATCCACTGAGCTACTGGGGCAAACAGAACGAGTCTAGCGAACCGACAACGATGGCACGAAAATGGGGCACCGCCGGTGGCGATGCCCCATTCGAGCCGTGAGGCCGAAGAAACCTAGAAGCGAACTACGCCGCTCGGTGCACCATTCAAGAACGCACTGGCGACCACAGTCTGGTTGCCGTTGTATCCACCGTGCACGGCCTGGCCGTTGCCGATGTAGATCGCCACGTGAACGCCCGACCAGATCAGCACATCTCCAGGCGCATAGGCACCATTGGTAACCAGGGTACCGCCCAGAGCGGTGTACTCGCCCACCCGCGTGCCAAGGTCACCCGCAGGGATGCCCACTGCGCGCAACGAACGCTCGACGAGCGCCGTGCAGTCTTGGAACTGACCGAGCTGCGCGTACGCTGCGGAGACGATGCCCGCGGCACCGGCACCTGAGGGAACGTCGGCCCGAGCTGCGGTTGCCGTCGCGACACCGGCACCTGTAGCCTGTGCCGTGCGAGCCGCTTCCTCTGCTACACGAGCCGCTTCCTCTGCAGCCTTCTCCTGCGCGAGAACCACTGAGCTCACCTCTGCCGCCACTGCCTCAACGGGAACCAGTGCATCTGCGCCATCTTCGGTCAGGAGCGACTGCGATTCTGCAGCCATGGCAAAACCGTCGGGCATGCCCGAGGTATCGGGAGCCGCGTATGCGGGAAGTGCGAACACACCCACCATGCCGACGCTGAGTGCGCCTGCGCCAACCATGCGAGCGAGATGCTTAAGCGAACGGGTACGAGGAGCGGATGCCGTCTGGGCCACTACCTCAGTACCGGACGCCTGAATTGTGCCGGTGTGCTGAGTCACGAGTCAATAAACCTTACGTTTGCCTGTGTTTTGGTGGGAGTACGGCCCGCGGGGGCCAAAACCTCTTTCGAGCCTAACCGAAGATCACGGAATTGTCACACTCAGATGCGATTTCTCTCAGGGAGGCGAAAAAACCGCATAAAACCGAGGAAGTCTGAGTGACAGATTGTTCGAGATCGAGCAAAACCTCAACTGTGGGTTGAGGGTTTTGAGCCCGGTTTTGCCTGAATCTGGTTAGACCACGCCCTGATCGAGCATCGCCTGCGCAACTGTCACAAACCCAGCCGAATTCGCGCCGAGCACGTAGTCCCCCGGACGCCCGTAACGCTCCGAAGCGGCGTAGCTCGCGTCGTGCACATCTCGCATGATGCGGTGCAGTTTCAACTCGCTCTGCTCAAAGTCCCAGCTGTCACGAGAAGCGTTCTGGCTCATCTCAAGCGCCGAGGTGGCGACCCCACCGGCGTTCGCAGCCTTACCCGGCGCGAACAGCACGCCTGCCTGCTGGAACAGCGCAACGGCATCGGGCGTCGTGGGCATGTTCGCGCCCTCTGCAACGGCCCGCACGCCGCCATCGAGCAGCGATCTGGCACCGGCTTCGGTGAGTTCGTTTTGCGTCGCACAGGGGAAGGCAAGGTCGCCGGGTACGTCCCAGACTGATCCACCAGCGACAAAGCGAGCGCTCGGCCGCCGCTCGGCGTACTCAGAAATGCGGGCCCGGTCAACCTCCTTGACCTGCTTGAGCAGCTCGAGATCAATCCCCTGCTCATCCACCACATAGCCCGACGAATCGGAGGCGGTGATTGCGGTGCCGCCAAGCTGGGCGACCTTCTCAATGACGTAGATCGCGACGTTGCCCGACCCCGAGACAATCGCTCGACGCCCCTCAAGCCCCTCGCCGGTGCGCGCCAACATCTCTTGCGCAAAAAACACCGCGCCGTAGCCCGTTGCCTGGGTGCGCACCTCCGCGCCACCCCAACCCTTACCTTTGCCGGTGAGCACCCCCGATTCGTGCTGGTTGGTGATGCGACGGTACTGACCGAAGAGGAAGCCGATTTCACGCGCGCCCACGCCAATGTCGCCCGCGGGCACGTCCACGTGCTCGCCGATGTAGCGGTAGAGCTCATTCATGTAGCTCTGGCAGAAGCGCATCACCTCGGCCGTGCTCTTGCCCTGTGGATCAAAATCGGATCCACCTTTGGCACCTCCGATTCGCTGCCGGGTCAGCGCATTCTTAAAGATCTGCTCGAAACCGAGGAACTTGATCACCGAGAGGTTTACTGTGGGGTGGAAGCGGAGGCCCCCCTTGAACGGCCCCAACGCCGAGTTGAACTGCACGCGGAAGCCGCGGTTCACCCGGACCTGTCCCTCATCATCCACCCATGGCACCCGGAACATGATCTGCCGCTCGGGTTCGACCAGACGCTCCAGAATCCCCGCTTCGATAAACTCGGGGTGTTCTTGGAGCACTGGCACCAAGCTATCCAGCACCTCGTCGACGGCCTGCATGAACTCAGGCTCGTGCGGGCTGCGAGTCTCGACGGCTTCAGCTACGGCACTCACGTGCGCTTCGGGGGTAATACGTGACACAGGTTCTCCTCTGTGGTCTATCTGCTCCATCTGCGGCAGCCCGCTATGGGCCCACCGCAACAGTCGGTTGGGTGGTTTTATTCGGATACGAAGATGTGGGCGGCGATCTCGCCGGGAAGGTCGATGACAACGGGATCGGTATGCGGATCCACCGTGGAAGCGGGGTTTACCGTAACCCGCACCAGACCATCGACGTAGGCAAAGCTTGCCGTCGCGCCGGGCCTGATACCTGCCTGATTAAGGAGGCGCAGGAGTTCAGGGTCGACCTGCGCAGGTTCTGCGAGATTGCGGATCCGCGCGGTTACCGGCTCGGGACCGTTCGAGAACAGGGTGAGCGCGCTCTTCGCCCCGGCTTGGGGAGATATCGAGGCGCGCAATCCGAGTTCATCAAGGCCAGGGATCAGGTTGCCATAGGGCGATTCGGTGGGGTTGCCAAGGATGCCGATCAGCTTGCGCTCAACTTGCTCACTGATCACGTGCTCCCAACGACACGCCTCCTCGTGAACGTATTCCCATTCAAGGCCGATCACGTCAGCGAGCAGGCGTTCAGCCAGGCGGTGCTTGCGCATGACGCGAACGGCCTTCGTTCGCCCCTCGTCGGTAAGTTCGAGGTGCCGATCGCCACTGACGACCACGAGCCCGTCGCGCTCCATGCGACCGATGGTCTGAGAAACGGTCGGACCAGAATGCCCTAGGCGCTCAGAAATGCGCGCGCGCAGCGGCACGATGCCCTCCTCCTCGAGCTCGAGGATGGTGCGAAGGTACATCTCGGTCGTATCAATGAGATCAGTCATTGCCGCCTTCCACATGCTGTGCCGCGACTCAGTTTAGGCCATGGGGCCCGCTCGGCACTCCGTTGAGGGGTGCGCACAACGTAGAATTGGCGCATGGCTGACATCACCATCCCCGCGAATCTCCTGCCCGCCGACGGTCGCTTTGGTTGCGGCCCCTCGAAGGTGAGGGACGAGCAGCTTGCGTTTCTCGCGACCCAACAGCCGGGAGTGCTGGGCACCTCCCATCGCCAGGCACCAGTCAAGAACCTGGTCGGGAGCTTGCGC
The DNA here is from genome assembly GCF_050971685.1 of Leucobacter fengyongliangi. NCBI lineage: Bacteria > Bacillati > Actinomycetota > Actinomycetes > Micrococcales > Microbacteriaceae > Leucobacter > Leucobacter fengyongliangi. The sequence continues at coordinate 39,352 of NZ_JBPCEU010000002.1, forward strand.
AACGGCCTGTCTGAATTGTTCCGCGCGCCCGAGGGGTACGAGATCCTCTTGGCGAACGGTGGCGCTACGACCTTTTGGGATTCGGCGGTGCACTCACTCATCGAGCGTCGCAGCCAACACCTCGCGTTCGGCGAGTTCGGCGCGAAGTTCGGGAAGGCCGCCGCGGCCGCACCGTTCCTCGAGGCACCCGATGTGCGCACAGCAGATGGTGGATCACGCTCCGAGGTGCTCCCCACCGAAGGCGTCGATGTCTACGCTTACCCTCACAACGAAACCTCCACGGGCGTGATGGCCGAGGTGCGGCGCGTGCACGGCGATGCGGGCGCGCTCACCGTAGTTGATGCGACGAGCGGCGCCGGTGGCCTCGATTTCGATGCCTCCGAGACCGACGTCTACTATTTCTCTCCTCAGAAGAACTTCGCGAGCGACGGTGGCATCTGGTTTGCACTGGTCTCGCCCGCAGCGATCGAGCGGATCGAGCGGGTCACCGCCTCGGGTCGTTACATCCCAGAGACGCTCAACCTCGCCGGCGCAATCGAGAACTCACGCAAGAACCAGACGCTTAACACGCCGGCCGTCGCAACCCTCGCGATGATGGACGAGCAGGTGCGGTGGATCAATGCGCAGGGTGGCCTGGGCTGGGCCGCCGCCCGCACGGCAGAGTCTTCTGCGGTGCTCTACGACTGGGCGGAGAAGTCCTCGGTGGCGACTCCCTTTGTTTCGAATCCCGATCATCGGTCCAACGTCGTCGTCACTATCGATTTCGACGAGTCGGTAGACGCAGCTGCGATCTCGACGGCGTTGCGCGCCAACGGAGTGGTCGACACCGATCCCTATCGCAAGCTGGGCCGCAATCAGCTGCGCGTGGCGACGTTCACCGCTATTGACCCCAACGACGTGCGTGCGCTGACCGGCTGCATTGATTACGTGCTCGAGCGCCTGGGCTAGGGCGTGTTGATCAAGTTTTCTGAGGTGCTTTTCGGGGAAACTTGACCCATGGCAGTACGTCAAGAGATCCCTGATGAAGTGTGGGCGGTGCTCGAGCCATTGATGCCGGTTCCTGATGGGCGTTCTCGCCCATGGTCGAATCACCGGCTCGCGGTCGAGGGCATGACATGGAAATACCGGACCGGTGCCCCCTGGCGGGACGTGCCAGAACGGTTCGGAAAGTGGAACACGATCTACAAACGCTTCACGAGGTGGGCCGAGGCTGGCACCTGGGAGCGGATGCTCGCTGAGGTGCAGAAGCAAGCTGATCGGCTCGGGGCGATTGACTGGGTCGTGTCGATTGATTCGACGATCGCGCGCGTGCATCAGCACGGTGCGACATTGCCGCGCGTAAAAAAGGGATCTGTCGAATTACAAGAATCCGCTCGCGGAGCCTGATGACCACGCGATCGGGCGATCGCGTGGAGGCCTCACGACAAAGGTGCACCTGGTCGCGGACGGGAAAGGCCGCCCGCTGGGGATGGTCGTGACCGCGGGGAACGTGAATGACACCACGATGTTCGCTGTAACGCTGGACGATATTCGGGTGCCACGAGAACGAGGACGCGCGCGTTCCCGCCCGGACCGTGTGCTCGCCGATAAGGGGTACCCCTCGCGGGCGAACCGGGCATGGCTGCGTGCGCGCGGAATCGCAGCAACAATTCCTGAGCGTGCCGATCAGATCAAGCACCGCAGCAAGCGGCCGGGCCGACCGATCGAGTTCGGTGAGGAACAGCAGCGACGCTATCGAGGGCGGAACGTGGTCGAGCGATGTTTCAACAGGTTGAAGCAGTGGCGCGGGATCGCGATGCGGTCTGACAAGCTCGCACGGAACTATCGTGCGAGTGTGGCGTTGGCATCGATCCTGATCTGGATCAACACAGAGTTAATCAACACGGCCTAGTAGGCCCGATACCTAAGCGGTCGTCGCATCGACGAACCGCACCAAGACAATAGACCGCCGGGTCCTGCTGCCCTGAGGCAGTCGGACCCGGCGGCGAGACGTGGTACTGGCGTTCGTTACGGGCTGACGGGCTATGGACTCCATCTGCGCGAACGGTGACGCGTCACCACGCTCTGGTGCGGGACGGTGGAAGTTATAGGGGGGACCTCCCACCGCCCCGGGCTTTGAAATCTCTACGTCGGCACGACCTCCTCGATGCGTCCCATGCGCCACACGTATGCAGAGAGGAGGAGTACTCCGCCTCCGAGGCCGACGGCCCACCAGGGAAAACCAGGCACGTCCGGATTTGCGCCGGCTCGTTCGACGTCGCCGATTGGTGTGGGGATAATTCGCTCCCCGGTGACGAGGATGCGATGGCTATTGATGCCTAACGGGGTGCAGGTCACGAGGGTCATGAGATCGTTGCCAAGCTGCGGCCTGAGCGCCTGGGATTCATCTGGCTGCACGACCTGGGTGGACACGACCCGATAGGTAAGCACCTCGCCGAACACTTCGACGGTGAACGAGTCTCCTACTTTGACCTGGTCGAGGTGGTTGAACATCTCGGCATTTGCGAGCCCGCGATGCGCAGTGAGCACCGAGTGCTGGGAGACCCCACCCACCGGCAGGGACGTGCCCTGCAGGTGCCCCACGCCCCGCTCAAGCGTTTCATCAGAGGTGCCGTGGAAGATGGGGAGATCCACATTGATGCTCGGAACCCGAAGGCGACCCATCGTGCCGTCAGCATCTGCCCTCAGGAGGCTCGCATATTCGAGGTCGCTATTCTCGGCCCCGTCGCTTGTCGGCAGGTTGGAGTTTGGCGCCACGAGCGCGCCGCCCACCAGCGCCTCGTTGTAGCTGCGGGCCCGCAGGATCTCAGATTCAAGCCTGGTCGGTGGCTCCTGCTCAAGCGAGGTACCGACAGAAGCGATGATCATGGATTGGTTGTACTGCGCGAACCAAGCAGCAACGCTCGGATACATGAATACCAGGAGCCCCAGCAGCGCGACGAGCGCCGTGAGAAATGCGAACCGTGGGAACCTCCATGAACGCACCATCGCAACGGAGGGTGCCGCGTGCGGCTCATGCGTTGCGACGATGCTCATGATGTCCCCCGATCAAATGAAGTGAAGTGAATGAAGTTGTGTGGTGGTGCGGTGGGGCGGGAAGCGCATTTCTCCCCGCCCCGTCAGCGGCGACTACTGCTTCGAGACGCTCTGCTTGCGCCGGGCAGTGGCGAGTGCCACTCCGCCTGCGGTGAGGAGCAGTGCGATTCCACCGATCATGAACGCGGCGGTTCCGGTCGAACCCGTAAGGGGCAGTCGCGGTGCGCTTTGCTGCGTGTTGTTGATGACCACTGGCACCACGGTGCTGGCTGCGCCTGCATTGACGGTGACCTCAGTCCACGCGGCATCACCGGTGGGAAGAACGTAACCCGCGGGAGCCTTGGTCTCCTGCAGCCAGTATGTCTTCGAGAGCGTGGCGTTATTTCCCACCCACAGGCCGTCAACGACGATTTCACCATTCACGTCGGTGATGAGCGTTCCCACTTCGTCAAGCACGGGGCCATCCTTCGACTCGTGCAGCGTGAATTCCGCGCCCTGCAACGTGTTGTTCGGTGCCACTGCAGCCTGCTTGATGACCTTCAGTGGACCCCAGTTGGTCTGCGGGTACCCGGTCTCGCGTATCGAGTCGTTGACGTTCACGATCGCCTGGTTCGGAATCAGACCACCCGTCTCGCCGTCCCCGAGGGAATCCACCGTGGTGGATGCCTCAACAGTGACATTGTCGGCACCGGCCAAGAGCGCCAAACCAGCCCCGGTGAGCGTAATGACCACGTTTCCGGTGACTTCGTAGTGCGTCTCAAATTCAAGCACCATGTCATCGATCTTCACCACGGCGCCGGTGAGCGTGAGCCGCGGATCCAGGGTGTCGGTGATGACGAACTTGTTGTAGGTACCCCCCATGCCGAGCTCAGGAATCGGTGCCGTGATGGTCCAGTCCACTGTGGAACCGAGAACCAGCGCATCGGGTTCCGCCACCGTCTTCTCGGGCGTTGTCGTGTTGAGCTTGTTTTTGGGGTAAACGTGCACGTCGTACAGCCACGTGCTGTCGCTGGCCTGCGGGTAAGGCACCGTGACCAGGAATGGCTGAATTGGGGTGACGATCTGGTTCGGGCCTGGGCTCGTCTCGGTCACGAGATACATGCCGTAGGGAAGGGTCGGGATGACCGCGATTCCGCCCGCGAGCGTCGTCGCTGTCGTTGCGGCAACCTTGCCGAAGTCGTCGAGTCCACCGAGCACTTTCGCGACCGTCGCATCTTGCGCAACGTCCCAACCTTCCGTGGTCGTCAGGTCGATCGGCGAGCCGTCGAAGGTGACTCGTTCAATACTGAACATCACACCCTCAAGTCCCGCCCCGAGAGCTTCGATCTTTGCCGGGTCGGTGATGACGGTGCCGTTGCCAGCCTCGCCCGGGTCACCCGCATGCTTGTGGATGGTGAGGGTGCCCGTGGTGCCAGTAATGTTCGAAATGCTGGGCCCGACGGGTACTGCCAGTTCTTCCTCCGCGGAGGCCGCGCTACTGAATGTGACGGTACCGATGAGCACGAGAGCTGTGGCTCCCAGTGCGGCGAGCGCTCGCTTCGCGAGCCGCCCCCGATTTCCTTGATCCATGATCTTTTCCTCTCGTCGGGCGGCAACTCTGCTCGTCCGGTTCATGAGATTGGTATTTGAGATTGTTGGTCGTGGCTCAGGGTGTGGATCCCGGCCGGCGACTCCCCCATGTCGCTCTGCTGTGGTCACATCACCTCCGGAATTCGGCGGAGACGGATCGCGTACGTTGCCGCGAGGATGAGGGCAAGTAGTGCGATTCCTGCGCCCGCGATATTGAAGATGTCGGAACCAAGCCCTCCAGTGAGCGGCAGTGCAACACCCGGCTGCTGCTCGTTCTCGAAGTCGCCCTTGTCGATGACCGTTCCTGCGTTCAGCGCATCAACCGTGAAGGTGAACTCCACGCCTCCGATGTACCCCGGGGGCGCCTTTGTTTCTGTGACTGTGTAGCTACCCCATTCGAGCTCTTCGAGCTCGAACTGGCCAGAAATCGGATCCACGTCGGGGCCGAGGCACGGTGCGGTCGTGCAGTCGACAATCGCAACTTCCGTGAGCGCGGGAGCTGGACCCACGATCTTCCACTCGGATCCGCCGAGCAAGTCGCCGTTCACCGCATCGACCTTCGACCACGAGACCGCGCCCGGGAGGGGGCTGTTCGTCGCGTCACCCAAGTCGACAGTGGTGCCGCCGTTGGACACATCAATAGTGAACTCGAAGTATCCGACTCCGGAGTAGCCGACAGGGGGCTTGAATTCCGTCAGGGTGTAATCTCCCCAGGGCAGATCCATGAGCTTGAACTGACCCGCGATGGGATCCTGGTCAAGGAAGGCACCGACCGCGCAGGGTGCGGAGGTGCAGTCAACCACTAATGTATCCGCGGGGACTTCAGGGCCCGTCAGCGTCCACTCAGATCCGCCGAGCAACGTTTCCGTGCCCTCTGCGATCTTCGACCAGGTGACATCAGCTGGTTTCGGGGTCTCGGTGTTAGTGAACGCACAGGACTGTTTGACTCCACCCTGTGTCACGTTGAGGCTCACTGATGCCTGATCGCCTGAGACCACAATTGAGCTCGTGAGGTCGACGGTATTGCAGATGACCTGGGTAAGCGTCCATCCCGGCTTGACCGTCTCGGAAAGTGTCACCATGGCAGTCTGCTCTTCGTCGGTGAACCGCATGATCCAATTGGCCAGGTGACTGTTTGAGAGGCTAGTCGTCTGCGAGGCAGTCCCGATCAACGAGCCTGGACTGAGTTCAGACTTCTCGCCGGTGAACGTCCAGTCGTCCACAAGAGTCGTGGTGGCTCCGGTCACTGAAACCGTTGTCTTACTCACTTCAATCGGCACGTCGCAGGTCGACGGGGGGTTAACCGTCACCGGCGCGACCCACGCCTGGATGTTCTTGTTGCCAGTCCATGACCGGATATATCCCGTGGAACCTAGTGTTGACGGGCAACCCTGTTGGCCCACGAATTCTGGGGTGAGCGTAAGGCTCAGCACCATCGTGAATCCGCCATCAGGCGAGGAAAGGACGTTTGCAACAGGAACGCAGGTACCGGGATACGTCGCCGCAGAAGTGTATGTGCATCGCTGCGTCGTGTAGTTCTGTGCGTTGCTGTTCTCGATGATGATCACCATCCCGCCCTGCGAACGATCCGGTTGCGGAACGAGCGTGGTTCCAGATGCAGCACCCCATCGTTCTGGTGCCACCGTGTATTCAATCGACCACCCCTTGGCGCCGGTGGCGCTGGGCCGGGTCCATGTCGCGCCCAAGATCCAGTTCACTCCCGACTGTGTGAACGACGAGGTGAAGGAGTTGATCTCGGTCGCTTCTGCCGGGCTTCCCGCGGAGTACCAGGTCACGGGGTCACTGCTGTCAAAGCTGGGCTGGTAGGCGCCCTTGGGGTCTGCACCGGGAGGTGCTGCCATGACAATCATTTCCGGTTCCGCACTCGGGGCGGCGGTCTTCAGCTCCGCGGGTGGTGGATTCGGCAGCTGCAGGGTCGACATTGGTGGGTCTGCAGCACTGTCGAGCACGAGCCATTCCACGCCTTCGGTAGTGAAGCCGTCTGGGGCATCAATCGGGCGCACTCGATACGACTCACCAGTGACCAGGTCGTGAGTGGCTACCGGGTTTGCATCGGGGGCGACTTGCTCGAGCATGAATTGGCCGGCGACCGGGTCGAGATCGAGCCCTGAGTATCCACCCTGCCCGACGTTGTCGACAACCGTTGCGACGACGCCCTCCTGCCATTGGCTGTCGACACCGTCATCCGCAATCCCGTTGTTGCGTGGACCCTGAACCTCAAGAGTGGTGTTTCCAACCAGCCCGTCCGCCCCATCGGTAACTCTCCACCGAAGGAAACTTGGCTCAGTAGCGGGAACAACGACATCAGGGAGCGGATCCTCAGCCGGCGGCTCCCCAAGATCCGACTGCTCCGGCACAGATGCACTAGGAGTCGCAGAATCAGTGGGCGAAACGGACTCAACGGGAAGAGCCGGTTCTGGAACTGGTTCCACTGGGGGTAATGGCTCAGGGGGCGGCGCAGGTACTTCCGGCGCAGGTACTTCCGGCGCAGGCTCGGGCGCTGGTTCGGGCGTCGGTTCGGGCGTCGGTTCGACCGGCGCGGCCGGAACCGCCGAAGGATCTGCTGGCACCTCCTCCGCAAGAGCCGGGGATGCCCCCAACATGAGAAATGCACTCACGCTGAAGATAGCGATCAGCTTGCGAGTGCGATCCTTGACGATACTCTGTCTGTACACCTTGTGCCCCCATGGCCCGGGTGCAACTGCGAAGCGAAGAGCCAAAACTCTCGGTCGCGAGACGAGCATTCACTCGCCAGTGACCAATTTGTTTTAGTACGCCCCCTGCCGCAACTGCCGCCGCGTTGATTGGGAGTCTGAACCTCGACACCTTCATCGACGCCGTAACCCCCGAATTCCCCCACAGGTTAGGAAGGGTCAGGGAGTCAGGACATCGGTGCAAATTACGTATCTTCTTGCACGTCCTGCAGAAGTGGATCGAGTGCATCAATTTGACGAACACGCACGACGCAAGGGTCGGGAAATGAACGAAGCCCAACTCCCCTCGAGGGGAGTTGGGCTTCGTTCTGATCAGATACGGCTACTCGTCTTCCGATTCTTCATCGTCTGAGCTATCGTCAGAGTCTTCGTTTTCATCGCCGGATTCATCGTCATCGTCGTCAGACGCATCGTCTTCGTCTGATTCATCATCATCGTCGGACTCATCGTCTTCTTCGTCGATGTCGACGCCGTCAATCTCGTCGTCGAAGTCACTGAAATCGTTCTCCAGCAGGTCATCTTCGGGATCGATCTCATCCTCATCGGCGAGTTCGGCCGCTGCTTCTTCGGCGGCAGTGGCCTCGTCGACGGCTTGGCGGGATTGCGTTTCCCGAAACTGAGCCAGACGCTGTGACCAAGGCACCCATTCCGGCGCAATCACCGCACCAGCTCCGGGAAGCAGCTCAACCTCGAGCACGTTAATGTCAGATTCCTCATCGACTCGCGCCAGAGTCGCCGCCCAACGCCATCCCGGGTAGCCGGCCAATCGGCATTCGAAGTAGAGCGTGAGCACGTGCGCTTCGTGAGCCTCGTGTCCGTCTTCAGCTCCAATGGTCTGCGGGGCGGTGATCTCGGCGAGCGCAGCTCGCGCCTGTTCACGCGCGGCGAGCAACACCGGATCAGGCTCAATTTGTGCGGCGGGCTCGGGATCCACCATCGCTCCGATAGGTACAGAGTCAGCCGCAACTTCGGCCGCGGCCTCGATCTCCGTCACAGCCTCAGCCTCAACCGGTGAATCGACCCCGTCCGTAGGAATTACGTACGCGGAATCCGCCTCGTTCGGCGCAGCATCGTCGACCCCAACCGTCTCGCTCAGCGCTCCGGCTTCGCGGGCTTCGACGGCCTCGCGAGCGTCGACGGCCTCGTTCGTCTCAGACATCGAAGTCGTCCGCAACCCGACGCAGCATGGTCGCAACCTGGCGCGCCTGCTGCCGCTCCGGGTATTGCCCGTGCTTCAACCGCTCGCCCAGCCCGTCGAGCAGCTTCACCAGGTCTTCGATGATAATCGCCATCTCGTCGGCCGACTTGCGGTTGCGGCGCGCCAGTTTTGGCGTGTCGATGACCCGCACCGAAAGCGCCTGTGGGCCACGTCGACCCTCGGCAACGCTGAACTCGACACGCGTTCCCGCGACAACCTCGTGATCTGCGGGCAGCACAGAGTTGTGCAGGTATACCTGCTGTCCGTCGTCACCCTGAATGAAGCCGAAGCCCTTTTCCTCGTCGTAGAACCTGACCTTGCCGTTCGGCATGACCCGCCCTTTCACTTTTAGCGCCTGGCCGCGTCTCTCGCGGGCGCGCTCACGCACAGTTTCGGGGCACTGGCCCCGATTCAATCCCCCCAGTCTACCTGCCCACACTCGGTGCCCGCCGGTCGCGGCGAGAACCCTCGCGGTAGAATACGAAGGATGTCTACAGACTCCAGCAAGTTTCCCGTCTTTGAGCGACTGCTCGCCTATTCCTCGCTCACGATTATCGCGGTCGCCGTGGCGGCATATCTCACCACGCTCGTGGTCGCCATGGTTGCCGGACGCGATGCGCTCGCCGCGAGCATGTGGCCGGTGGTGGTGTGGATCTCTTACGTAGGGCTGCCCATCGGGTTCGTTCTCCTCATGATTCTATTGGTGCTCAATTTCAGTCGCCGAGGCTCGCGCCGGGGCGAGAAGTAGCGGGACGGTACATTCATGAGTGGCACACTCGCACTGGCAGCATCAATTGCGCAGCTCAGTCGCGCCGAGGTGCGCGGTCTGCTCGACATACGCCGCGTGCAGACACCCGGCTCCGTGCACGACCCACTCGGCTTAGCTATCGAGCTGCTGCGCCCCGAATCGGTGTCGCGGGCTATTGCCACAGTGGATCGCGATGGCCTCCTCGCACTGCAGACCCTCGCTGCAGTTGGTGAGTCCGGGGTGGATCCCGCGGCGCTCGCAACCCTGCGCATGCAGGGGCTTGTCGGTCGCGACGAACACACGGGCGCGACCATCCACGTGCCTGAAATCACCGAGGCATTGGAGCGCGCGCTCGGCAACGATGTCCTCTCGACTTCTGACAGGGTCGCGCCACACCACCCGGCAGACACGTCTCGCTGGTTCGGCGACGCCTTGACATCCGTGCGGCGTGCCGCGGCGTTGCTCCGCGTGCTTGCGGCTCAGCCGCCTCGCCTCAGCCGCAAGGGGACGGTCACGGCCACCGCAGTGCGGGGCCTCGCAGAGAGCACCCACGGCGACGCGGCGAGCACCGGGCACTTGCTCTCGGTGCTGCAGCTCGCCGGCCTCGCCGAACCCATGGCAGCCGGTCGCCCGGGTGGCTCCACTGTGGTGCTCGTCACGTCAGAGCGTGCCGCCGATTGGCTGGGGCAGCCCTACCCCGAACGGTGGCTCGATCTCGCATGGGCGTTCACGCAGAAGCTAGATCCTCAGGTTCGACGAGCGCTTGATTTGGCCTCAGGCGACCTGGAACTCGCGGCCGGGGCACTGCTTGCTTATGAGTATCCACTGCTTCCCGCAACCGCTCGCGACGCGGCCGCCGACTACGCCGCCACCGCCGAGGTGCTCGGGCTCACCGCGCACGGCCAACTCTCCCCGGCTGCACTGTTTCTCTTTGCCGGCGATCGAGCTTCCGCGCTTGAGATCGCCACCCGCGACTTGCCAGAGCCCGTCACCGGGGTCTACGTACAGCCCGATCTCTCGGTCGTGGTTCCCGGGCCACTCATGCCCGCCGACGAGCAGGCGCTCGCCGAGATTGCCGAGACCGAGCAACTCGGCACTGCGGCCGTCATGCGCTTGACCTTGGCCTCGCTGACCCGGGCGCTGCAGCACGGGTATAGCACCGAGTCGATTCGCACGTTCCTTGCCCGGGTGTCGCTCACGGGCATCCCGCAGCCGCTTGATTTCATCCTCACCGACCTGAATCGCGCGAGGTGGCCGGCAGATGCGCACGCCCGGCCGGGCGACGCATGGGTCTCCGATGGACGAGCTCGCGCGACCGCCGCTCGCGATGCCGCGGCGGCCAACCCGCGAAGGGTCACGTCGGCCCCCACCTTTGAGACCACGCGCGATGTGGCGGCCGACCTCGATGCGCTCGCAGACCGGGTGTTTGAGGCCACGCAGGCCGCGTCGGGGGCGGGCGATCTGAGCCGCAAGCTTGAGCTCGCGATCCGCGATAAGAGCCCCGTGCAGGTCACCGCAGCCGCGGGAAGCGACGAGCGCACGTTCACCCTGCTACCTGTTGCCCTCACCGGTGGTCGCCTGCGCGCGACGGATCAGGTGGCGGGCGTCGAGCGTACCTTGCCGCTGTCTGCGATCGTCGCAGTCGCGCCAGTACCCGCGTAAACTGGTCTGTTATGACTCTTGGCCCCCTGATCGTTCAGAGCGATCACACCGTCCTTCTCGAGGTGGCACATCCCGATGCCGAGGACGCGCGCCACGAGCTCGCGGTGTTCGCGGAGCTTGAACGCGCGCCCGAACACATCCACACCTACCGAGTGACGCGGCTCGGCCTCTGGAACGCACGAGCCGCGGGCCACACCGCCGAAGAAATCGTCGCGACCCTCGATCGGTATGCGAAGTTTCCGGTACCGACTTCCGTGTCTGGCGAAATCGCAGACACCATGCGCCGCTACGGTCGCCTCACGATTGAACGTCTCGACCCGGCAGACGCAAACAGCGAACTCGTAGTGCGCAGCGACGAACCGGCCATTCTGCGCGAAATTGCGAGCGCCAAGAAGATCGCACCACTCCTCGGCAACAAGATCGACGAGCGCACGTATCCCGTCGCCGCATGGGCGCGCGGCCAGCTCAAGCAAGAACTGGTAGCGCGCGGGTGGCCTGCTGAAGACCTAGCCGGCTACACCCCCGGCGAACCGCACAGCATCGAGTTGGTGCAAGATGGCTGGCACATGCGCGACTACCAGCAGAAGGCGGTCGACGCGTTTTCATTGGGCGGATCGGGTGTCGTGGTGCTGCCCTGCGGCGCGGGGAAGACCATCGTGGGTGCGGGCGCAATGGCCGCCGTGGGCGCCAAGACGCTCATTCTCGTCACCAATGCGGTTTCGGCGCGGCAGTGGCGAGACGAATTGCTCAGGCGCACGAGCCTCACCGAAGATGAAATTGGCGAGTACTCGGGCCAGGTGAAGGAGGTACGCGCGGTCACCATTGCGACCTACCAGATCCTCACCGCCAAACGCCGTGGCGAGTACGCGCACCTGTCCCTCCTCAACGCACACGACTGGGGTCTCATCGTCTACGACGAGGTGCACCTGCTGCCGGCACCCGTGTTTAAGCTCACCGCAGAGCTCCAGGCCCGCCGTCGTATCGGCCTCACCGCGACGCTCGTGCGCGAGGATGGCCGTGAGGGCGACGTGTTCAGCCTCATCGGCCCGAAGCGCTACGACGCCGCATGGAAAGACATCGAGGCGCAGGGCTTCATCGCCCCGGCCGAGTGCTTCGAGGTGCGCGTCGAGCTTGCCGAGAGCGAGCGCTTTGACTATTCCATCGCCGAGGATCAGGATCGTTACCGCATCGCCTCCAGCGCCTCAGTGAAGGAGACGATTGCGCGCCGCATCATCGAGCGTCACGCGGGCGAAAGCGTGCTCGTCATCGGTCAGTACATCGATCAGCTCGAATCGATGGCGGAGTCGCTCGGCTGCCCACTCATTACCGGCCAGACACCGGTCGACGAGCGCGAACGCCTGTTCAACGAGTTTCGTGAGGGTCGCGAGCGACTGCTTGTCGTCTCAAAGGTCGCCAACTTCTCAGTGGATCTTCCCGATGCCTCTGTGGCGATTCAAATCTCGGGCTCGTTCGGGTCGCGGCAAGAGGAGGCACAACGTCTGGGTCGACTCCTCCGCCCGAAGCCCAACGGGGCATCTGCGTCGTTCTACACGCTCGTCACCCGCGACACGGTCGACCAGGATTTTGCGCAGAATCGGCAGCGCTTCCTGGCCGAGCAGGGATACGCCTACACGATCATGAACGCTGACGAGCTTTAGTCTCGCGATCCACTGGGAAGATTTTTCAGCGGAAGCATAGCGAACTGTCAGATACTGGGGTTATGACTACTCAGCCAAAGGGTCCCAGGATTCTGATCGTTGACGACGAACCGAACATTCGCGAGTTGCTTAGCACGAGCTTGCGCTTCGCGGGATTCGGGGTGCGTTCAGTGGGGAATGGGGCACAGACCATTTCTGCGGTGCTTGAGGAAGAGCCCGACCTCATCATTCTTGACGTGATGCTGCCCGACATGAACGGCTTCAGCGTGACCAAACGGCTGCGCTCGGCGGGCTACACGGCTCCGATCCTCTTCCTCACGGCAAAAGATGACGTGGAAGATAAGGTGCAGGGGCTCACCGTAGGCGGCGACGACTACGTAACGAAGCCGTTCAGCCTCGACGAGATCATCGCGCGCATTAAGGCCATCCTCCGCCGCACAATTCAAGAGGACGAAGAAGCGGTGCTCGAGACCGGACCCATCGTGCTCGATCAAGACACGCACGAGGTAAATGTGGGCGGTACGCCCGTCGAGCTCAGCCCGACGGAGTTCAAGCTGCTGCGCTACCTGATGCAGAACGCGAACCGGGTTCTCTCAAAGGCCCAGATTCTCGATCACGTTTGGGAGTACGACTTCAATGGCGATGCCGGAATCGTTGAGTCGTACATCTCCTACCTGCGTCGGAAGCTTGATCCGCTCACCGAAGAGTCATTGATTCAGACCAAGCGCGGCTTCGGATACATGCTGAAGACCGACGCCAAGTAGGGCGTCGTGGGGCAGCAAGCGGGGCCCGCTGGTTCTGCCGATGCGTCTGCACGCACCGGCGCGATAGCGACCGGGAGGGTGCCTTCGCATACTGGACCGATCGGCACACCTGATGCCCCTGATCCGCAGCGATCGCTCGCGCAGCGCTGGGCCGATGTTTCACTGCGCACGAAGATCACTGGTGTGACGGTGTTCATCCTGTCGCTCGGTTTGATCGTGGCCGGTATTGGCACGCAGTCATTCCTACGGCCACAACTCATCAACGTGCAAGATGCCGAGTTGCGGCAGATTCGGGCAGACCCCACCGAGATACTTGCCCCCGGTGCAGACACGAGTTCGCTGACGAGTTACGACGTACGGAACGCGAGCAACCGGTATTACGTTGCTGTGCTCGATGCAAATGGCAAGCTGCTGCACGATAACGAGCAGGGCGACGACAATCGCACCGTGCCCGAACTACCTCCCCTCACTCCCGAGTGGGCGCAGGGAACGGGCGACGGGGTGTTCACGCTGACCAGCGAGGACGGCATCGAGTGGCGCACTGTCGCCATTCCCATCATGTCCAGCGAGGGAGTGCCGGGGGGCATCCTGCTCATCTCCTCGTCGACGTCAAATGCAAACCAGGTAATGGCACGATTTACCGTGGTCTTCACTGGGTTCAGCTTGGCGGTGCTCCTCCTGGGGGCTGCACTCACGCGTATCCTCGTCACCACCACGTTTGCTCCGCTCGCCGAGGTGGAGCGCACCGCGCTCGAGATCTCGCGCGGTAACTTCTCCAAACGCATCATGGTCGCGAGCCCACACACCGAGGTGGGCCACCTGGGCCAGTCGCTGAATGTGATGCTCGATCACATCGACAATTCCTTCTCCGAACGAGCGCGCACCATCGAACAGATGCGGCGCTTCATCGGCGATGCTGGCCACGAGTTGCGCACGCCACTGGTGTCGGTGCGCGGCTACGCCGAGCTGTATCGCATGGGTGCCCTGCAAGACGAGGCGCAGGTGGGGCAGGCCATGGAGCGGATCGAGAAGGAAGCGATCCGCATGACCTCGCTCGTGGAGGATCTCCTAGCTCTCGCACGACTTGATGAGCGGCGCCCGCTGAAGCTCACGCCGCTCCCGCTTAATCAGCTCGCTGCCGACGCTGCCCTCGATACTCGGGCACAGGCACCAGACCGGGAGGTGACGGTGCTGGGAGACCCGAGCGAGCCGGTGGTGACAGGCGATGAGCACAAGGTGCGTCAGGTCATGACGAACCTTATCGGCAACGCATTGCGCTACAGCCCCGAGGGGAGTCCGCTCGAGATTTCCGTTCGCGCCGATGCCGAGCGGGGCGTTGGACTCTTCGAAGTTATCGACCACGGCGAGGGAATCCCTGAGCAGTTCCGCTCAAAGATCTTCGATCGGTTCTGGCGAGCAGACAACTCCCGAAATCGGGAAACCGGTGGGACGGGGCTGGGGCTGTCGATCGTGCAATCCATCATTGCAGCACACGGTGGCACGGTGAGCTCCCACGAGACACCCGGGGGCGGGGCAACCTTCAGGGTCGAACTGCCCCTTGAAGAGGTCGCGTACTCGGGATCGCGCGCGTAGCGCGCAGATCACCCTCCCCCGCTTCGGCCCCTCGCCCCGCTCACGGGATGCGCCCCTCGCCCCGCTCACGGAATGCGCCCCTCCCCCGCTCACGGGATGGGCCCCTCGCAGTCGGGCGCGAGTGGTTGCTTGCATGCGCGGGAACCAACCACTTGCGCCCTACGTCGGAGGGCATGCACAAAAAAAACCGGGGCCGCACCTTTCGGTGCGACCCCGGTCTCTGTTCAAGTTGAGCTGACGCTAATCCCAGGGATCAGGCAACTCCCACTCGGAGTGCTCGGACTTAGAAGTCCATGCCGCCGCTCGGGTCACCCATGGGTGCAGCCGCGGGCTCGGGCTTGTCAGCGACAACAACCTCGGTGGTGAGGAAGAGGCCTGCGATCGACGCTGCGTTCTGCAGAGCCGAGCGGGTCACCTTAGCCGGGTCGAGGATGCCCTGAGCAATCAGGTCACCGTACTCACCGGTCGCGGCGTTCAGGCCGTGGCCATTCGGCAGGCTGGATACGCGATCCACAACAACACCCGGCTCGAGGCCAGCGTTGAGCGCAATCTGACGCAGCGGTGCCTCGATGGCGACCTCGACGATACGTGCACCCACAGCCTCGTCACCCGCCAGGCTGAGCGACCCGAAGGCGACCTTGCCGGCCTGGATCAGCGCGACACCGCCGCCGGGCAGAACGCCCTCTTCGACTGCAGCCTTGGCGTTACGCACGGCATCTTCGATGCGGTGCTTGCGCTCCTTGAGCTCAACCTCGGTGGCCGCGCCAGCCTTGATGACTGCCACGCCGCCGGCAAGCTTCGCGAGGCGCTCCTGCAGCTTCTCGCGATCGTAGTCGCTGTCGGTGTTCTCGATCTCGCGGCGGATCTGGGTCACGCGACCGGCGATCTGCTCTTCGTCGCCGCCACCCTGCACGATGGTGGTCTCGTCCTTGGTGATGATGACCTTGCGAGCGGTGCCGAGCATGTCGAGGGTGGCGTTCTCGAGCTTGAGACCGACCTCCTCGGAGATGACGGTCGCGCCGGTGAGGATCGCGATGTCCTGAAGCATGGCCTTGCGGCGATCGCCGAAGCCGGGAGCCTTGACGGCGACCGACTTGAAGATGCCACGGATCTTGTTCAGCACGAGGGTCGCAAGGGCTTCACCCTCGACGTCCTCAGCGATGATGAGCAGCTGCTTGCCCGACTGGATTACGGGGTCAACGACCGGGAGGAGATCCTTGATGCTCGAGACCTTGCTGTTGACGAGGAGGATGTAGGGATCCTCGAACACAGCTTCCTGACGATCGGCGTCGGTGACGAAGTATGCCGACAGGTAGCCCTTGTCGAAGCGCATGCCCTCGGTGAGCTCGAGCTCGGTGCCGAACGTGTTCGACTCCTCGACGGTGACAACGCCTTCCTTGCCCACCTTGTCGATGGCCTCGGCGATGAGCTTGCCGATCTGCTCATCTGCAGCAGAGATGGATGCGGTCGCCGCGATCTCGTCGGTGGTCTCGATCTCCTTGGCGTTCGCGAGGAGCTGCGAGATCACAGCGTTCACTGCCTTCTCGATGCCCTTCTTGATCGCGATCGGGTCGCTGCCAGCGGCAACGTTGCGCAGGCCCTCGCGCACGAGCGCCTGAGCAAGCACGGTTGCGGTGGTGGTGCCATCACCCGCGACGTCGTCGGTCTTCTTAGCGACCTCCTTGACGAGCTCAGCACCGATCTTCTCGAACGGATCGTCGAGCTCGATCTCCTTCGCGATCGACACACCGTCGTTAGTGATTGTGGGTGCGCCCCACTTCTTCTCGAGAACGACGTTGCGGCCGCGCGGGCCGAGCGTCACCTTGACGGCATCAGCGAGGATATTGAGTCCGCGCTCAAGTCCGCGTCGTGCTTCCTCGTCAAACGCAATAATCTTTGCCATGTGTTCATCCCTCCAGGGAGTCTTCCGGTGGCGCGCCCAAACGGATGCGCCGAAGCATGAGTTCTTAGCACTCAGGTGAACCGACTGCTAAGTCAATCTTGGCACTCACGCACCGAGAGTGCAAGCGGCGACGCACGCTACGGGCGAACACCCAAAACTCCGCGGCGCTACTCCGCAGGAAGCTCGGATCCCTCGCCCGAACTCTCAAGTCGCGCGGTGATGTTCTCGGCCTGATCGAAGCCAGGCCCCGCGTAATCCGCTCCCAGAAGCACCACAAGCCTGACACCATACTCCGCGTAGTTCGGGCTTTGATAGTACGAGACCCCACCGAGTTCTTTGGCGAGACCGGCCGCTGCCCCCTCGTCTTCCGGTGCGCTGTAGAACACCGCAGATATCTGCACGTCTCGCGAGGCCGCATACTCGACGAATGCGATCTTGCCCCAGGCATTCTCGGTAATGACCTCTTCCAGGCCCGCCTGCAGGTTCGGCGTCTCGGTGCCGTTCAGAATCGCAACCGTGGCCTCGGGGTCAAGTACTCCCTCGATCTGTGCGGGAGCCGCGCCCGGCTCCGCCTGATCACTCGTGAAGGTGCCGACGTTCGTGCCAAAGACCTGCACGGCCACGATTCCGGCGGCGCTCAGCACCACGACACCAATGACGACCGCCACGAGATAGAACCAGAACCTGTGCGGCCTCGCGGCGATGCGGTGGGCCCCCACGCGGCGGCTTTTCGGTAGCCGGTCAAAGCGATCTTCCGGGAGAGTCTGCCGCGACTGACGCGGTGCCTCGACGTCACCGTGATGTGGCGCCACTCGCCCTCCCCTATCGCACTGAACCAAACACCTATCCACAGTGGATCCGCAGACAGAACCACCCCAGACTACACTCGCGAGCCTGACAGCACCCCCAGTCGCTGCGCCGGCCCGGAGGGCCGCGATCCGCTAGGAGGCGGAGGCATCGGGGAGTGAATCTGGAGCGTAAATGGCGCGCGCCAAACCGTCAAGGATGTCGGGAATCCGGGTGCCGCCGGCGAAGATGAGCGTGTCGTCGGCATCGATGATGCGGCGATTCTTGCCAGCCGTGGTGAGTGCGATGCTCGGCTGCGCCGCGATCAACCCGTCGACGCCGCCGGAGCTCTTCAGGCCCTTTGTCATCACCACGATGATGTCTGGATCGGCTGCGACAAGCGCCTCGTCAGTCATCGGCTTCTCGCCGACCCAGCCAATCTCTTGCGCGACATCAACCACCCCGAGTCCATCGAGCAGGCTTGTGGCGCTACTGCCGTCACCGAAGAGATAGTAGACCCCCGACTGGCCGCGAATGTACAGGAACGCAACCCGCGGGTGGAGTGACTGATCGGCAGGAGCAAGCTGCGCGATCTCCGCCACCTTCTCGGTAATCGCCTGGTCGAGTTCTGCGATGAGGGTCTCTGCAAGCGGAGCAACTCCCAGGGCGGCGGCCACCTGGCGCGCGGTCTCGTAGGTAGTCTCCGGGTTGTTTGCCCGCTCGATCACAACGACATCGATGCCCACGTCGCGCAGTTGAAGCATGACATCGGCAGATCCCACCGAGTTATCGGTAAGCACCAGAGTCGGCTGGAGCGCCACAATCCCTTCGGTATCAAGCGTGTGGCCGGTGCCGGTGACCACCGGGAGGTCCGCGAGGCCCGGCAGGTTCGTTGAGACGTCACGACCGATCAGGGTGTCCCCCAGCCCAAACGCATAGGTGAGCTCCGCGAGCGTACCCGTCATTGAAATCGCGAGCACACGCGAGGCATCCTCGACGACCACCTCGGTATCGCCGATGTGGTCGTGCGATGTCACGGTCGCCGGCAGCACCTGTTCGGGGTTGTTTGCCACCGGCAAGAGTGTGGGTCCGCCGATGGGCGCGGTGCTCGGCCCCTCCCATGCAGCGGGCTCTGCGATCGGGGTGAGTTCCGAGAGCGGAGGTAGATCCACTGTGACCGAGGCGACCTCGTTGCCCGTGATCGAACCCGTCTGACACGCCGTGAGGCCGAGACCCATGACGAGGGCTGCGGCAACGAGTGACGCGCGGGTGCGGCGGGAGTCGCGCGGGTGTGTCATCTGAACCTCTTTCGGTCTTTCCGGGCCCCACGAGTGCGTGACCCTCGGCCTCACTGCGAACGACCAAGTCAGCTTAGCTAAGATACATATGATGAAGTTGAACGCAAGCTTCTCCCCAGCCTGACAGGCCGGTCTCAGGCCGCCTGACCCGGATCCACCAGCTCAGAAAGAACCCTGTTTCGCATGACGCTTCCGCGCCCAGCCGCTCCCGCCTCGCGGCACGCAGCGTCGAAAGCGATCCTCTTCACTGGCCTGTGGGTGGCGCTCGTCTTTGCACTCCTGGCCTCGGCGGGTACCGGCCAGCTCGCGATTCCCCCGAGTGAAGTGCTGGGGTCACTCCTGCAGCCGATCGGAATTGATTGGTTCCCCCTCCCCACGCACCCTGCGGGTGACCAGACACTGTGGGCCATCCGCTTTCCCCGGGTGGTGATGGCTGCCCTGGTAGGCGCGGGCCTCGCGGTCGCGGGCCTGCTCATGCAGGCGGTCTTCGGCAACCCGCTCGCAGAGCCCGGGGTCATTGGTGTTTCTTCCGGTGCCGCGGTCGGCGCGGGTCTCAGTATCGTGTTCGGCCTCACGTTCTTCGGCGAGTGGACAACGGCGGTGTTTGCCTTCATCGCGGGCCTCGGGGCGACGTTGCTCGTCTACTTCATGAGCCGCGCCGACGGCAAGACAGAGGTGGTGACGCTCGTGCTCACCGGCATCGCCGTGAACGCGATCGCGGGCGCGGCCATCGCCCTCCTCACCTTCCTGGGCGACACGCAGTCGCGCGAGCAGATCGTGTTCTGGCAGCTCGGCAGCATGGCCGGCAGCCGCTGGTCACAGGTGATCATCGTCGCACCCGTCATCGCGCTCGGCCTTCTCATCTCGTACATGGTCGCCCGCAAGCTCGACCTCCTATCACTCGGCGAGCGCAACGCGCGTCACCTCGGCGTCAACGTGGAGGTGCTTCGCATCGGGGTGATCGTGTTGGTGTCGCTCCTCGTCGGGGCGGCGGTCGCCTTCGCGGGCATCATCGCGTTCGTCGGCCTCGTGATTCCACACCTCATGCGCATGGTGCTCGGCCCCGCCCACCTCCCGCTCGTCACCGCGAGCGCGCTGGGTGGCGCACTGCTCCTGACCCTCGCCGATTTGGGCGCGCGCACCATTGTTCCCATGGCGGATCTGCCCATTGGCATGCTCACCTCGCTCGTCGGTGGGCCATTCTTCTTCTGGCTCCTCAGGCGCACCCGAAAGCGCAGCGGAGGGTGGGGCTAATGAACGCACGACACTTTCTCACGCCCGAGCGCACAACGCCTGGCGCTGTCGTGTGCGCCGCCCACGGAGTCGAATTGGTGCGCGGATCGCGCAAGCTCCTCGACGGGGTTTCGCTCGAGCTGCGTGCTGGCGAGGTCCTCGCGCTCCTCGGGCCCAACGGTGCCGGGAAGTCGACACTGCTCAGCCTCCTGTCTGGCGATGTAGTGCCGGATGGCGGCCGCATCGAGTTCGCGGGGCGCGACATCACCGAATGGTCGCTTACCGACCTCGCCCGCCGCCGCAGCGTGCTGCTGCAAGACAACCAGGTGCTCTTTCCCTTTACCGTGCACCAGGTCGTGGAAATGGGTCGCGCACCGTGGCGCCGCACCCCCCTCGAAGACGACGACAACTCGGCGATCTCCGAGTCGATCGCCGCGGCAGACATCGGGCACCTCGGTAATCGCCGCGTGCCGTCACTCTCGGGCGGTGAGCGCGCGCGCGTTTCGTTCGCCCGCGTCATGGCCGGGCGCACGGGCGTGCTCATGCTCGACGAGCCCACCGCGGCGCTCGACCTCGGGCACCAGGAGGCGGTGCTGTCTCTCGCGCGCTCGCGCGCCGAGGCCGGCGATGCGGTGCTGGTGGTGTTGCACGACCTGAACCTCGCGGCGGCCTACGCCGACCGCATCGCGCTGCTGCGCGCCGGGCGTATCGTCGCCTGCGACGCACCCGAGCGCGTCCTCACCGCGGGGATCATCTCTGACGTCTACGAGACCGCGGTGGAGGTCATTCCGCACCCGGTCACCGGCAAGGGCATCGTCCTCCCGCTGCGCGGAGCCTGATCCACGCGAAGCCTGATCCGCACCTCGCCTGGACCTGCGCGGAGCCTGATCCACCTCGCCTGATTCAACACCGAGGGGTCGCAACCCCACCGCGCGATTCACGAACGTGGTGGAATTGCGACCCCTCGGCGCTGTTGAGGTTAGTCCTGAATGCCCGGAGGAGGCGTGGCCCCGCCCTTCCCGCGGCCCGCGATGAGCATTCCCGCGGCGATGCCGATGACGATCAGCGCAACGCCACCGATAATGATGGGCACCCACGGTACCGCGGGCGCCGCTTCCGGCGCTGCGGAAATGGGGGTCACGGCGGCGTCTTCTGCAGAGTCTGAGGGCTGATCCACCGCGACTATCTCGCCGAGCTCGCACCCGGTGACTGTGGCCTGCACATACAGCGGATCCATCTCCTCGCCTGCGACGTACGTTCCCCGGTCGGTGTCCCCGTTGAAGGCCGCGGCACCCTCGGCCGTCAATCGCACGGTCGCGCGCGTGATGCTCAGTTCCTGCCCGCTCGCAGCCACGTTCTCGGCGAGGTCGAGCTTCGCCGCGCGCACCTGTGTGCCAGCCTCACCGGCGGGTGCCTCGCTCACTTCAAGGAGCAGGTAGCCGGTGTCTGGGCCCTCGAATTCGATCGCGGGATTCGCGATGTTCAGTTCGAGCCCGCCATCGTGCCCGCTGAAGTGCACGCCCCCCGCAAACGCGATGGTGCCGGTGTCGAGCGTGCTGGCGACCTCACCCGTTCCGTCACTCCATTGGAAGAGGTCGGTGCCGTCTTCCACGGCACCCGTCTCGGTGAGTGATGGCGTGACATAGGTGGCGTCGCCGTAGACTTCCCAACCCCCACCTGCGATTGCTCCGGTGATGTACTGGCGGAAGCTCTGCTTCAGGCCCCAATTGAGGGTCGCGGTTTCGACCTGGCAGGCGGAGGGAGTCTCGCCCTCCCCCTCAGCCAGGGCCGGTGTGGCGCTCGCTGACACGGGCATGAGAAGCGCAGAGCCGATCACTGCGGCGGTGCCGACAATTGCGGGGATTCTGCGTCGCTTGTTCCTCATAGCGTGCCCCCTCCTGCGTTGCGGCGCTGTGACACAACCAGGGCGGTCAGGCCACCTGCCACAACAAGCAGAGCGAGCGCACTTGCCCAGATTACCCAGCCGGGGCCATCGCTATCTGAGACACCGGCGGCCTGCACCTCGGCGATCTGAGCGTCTTCAACTTCAGCCGTGTTGAACGCGGTCTTCTTGACCTGCTCTGCGGCGGCGATTGTGATCACCTTTCCGACGTTGATGCTGCCCTGCAGGGTGATGGTGTGCTCACCCGTGAGATCGTCGGGCAGGGTGCCGATCCACCGCACCACACCGTTCGCATCAGCACCCGCGTTCGTGTCGAGCACGGTCGGCTCGGAGTACATCACCACGAGAATGCCTCGCTCGCCCGGCTGGAAACCGGATGCCTCGAACTCGATCTCGCCGCCGGCGACGAGTTCATTCGACTGGGTGATGACCCGCACGCCGCTCGTGGCCGGAGGCGCCGGTGCCGCGGTGCGCTGAATGTTCACCGGGGCGGTGACGCTGGTGGATCCGAAGGTCGCGCCGCTCACGGCTCCCACGGTGAAGGTCAGCGGATCCGCCGCGAGATCGTAGCTCCCGTAGCCGAAACCGCCGCTCACCGGAACACCGCTCCAGGTGATCTCGCCGTTCGCGCCGACGCTCTTGGAGGCGGCGGCAAGGTTCAGAGTGCCGAATGGCTGGCCCGAGACGGAGATCGTCGCGCTTGTGGCGCTCGTCACCGTGATCACCGGGTTGCTGACAGTTCGGCTGAGCGCGCCCTTGTGGCCCGTGAAGGTGACCACGCCCGAGAACGGGATGGAACCCGTCTGCGTTTGCGCGTTCCACGAGCCACCGCTGGCCTGCGGGAAAACGTAGCCGCCGCGGCCGCCGCCCACACCGCTCGTGGTGATGGTACCGCTCGCGACGTCGCCGGTGACATACCTTGCGAAGCTCGTCGAGATGCCCCAGGTGAGGGATCCGGCGCTCTGCGAAGCTGGCGCGGGTGCCGGTGCGGGCTGCGGGATCGGGGCCGGCTTGATCGGGGTCGCGAATAGATCGTCCCACTGCGAATCCGCTACCTGCAAATCCACTCGCTGGTAGAGATTCTCCTCATTCAGGGTGGAATGCTGCTTCCAAGTGACCACCTCATAGCTCCTGGTGCGGTCGAGCGAGGCGATGGGCACCTCAAGCGAGGTGCTGAGTGAGCCATCTGAAACCGGGGTGAAGGCGTTCATCTCCAGTTGCGATCCAGCCACAGCGGGCTTCTCGAACACCGCGACGTAGGCAAAGGGGATACCGCTGGGCAGTCCGCTCGCAACGACATCAATCTTCAGGCCCTCGCCCGGGGTGATCGTGCCGATCCGCGCGGTAAGTCCTTCTTCGCTCGGCTCTGCGAAGGTGACCGGGATGAACTGATCAAACTGCGTCGACCCCTCACCCGTGAAACTATGCCCCAAACGAACAAACACACCACACTGCTCAGCCCCATCAGCCAAGCACTCATGATCACCGAACGACGACGGCACCGTCATCGAGGTCGTAAAGGTCCACACACCATCAACTACCGAGCCCACCGCAGGCTGACGTGACTCAGAAGTATGCATCAGCCACTTCTGCTTCGTACTATCGCAGTCCGTCCCAGACGCACGCTGTCCCTCAGCAGGCATCACACACCACATGGTGTAAATCGACGTGTTTTTATCGACACCACCATTCGCGATCACCGCTGGAAGCACACCCGAGATCTCCACCGATTCCCCATCGGTGACACCCACAGTCTTCGAAACCGTCACCCCAAAATCAGGTGTCTGTGGATCAAGCAAAGTTGAATCGCCGGTAGCCGAGCTGTCGTCTCCACCCTCGTGCTCCGGGTCCTGAACGACAGCAGGAAAGACGAGATCCCATTGATCAGGGTTCACCATGATGTCCGCACGGGCGACAAGCGAATCAGTGGTGACCTCTCCGTGTGCGTACCATACAAGGGTTTCGTAAGCCTTTGCGCGGTCAAGCTTGGAGGCTGGGACGGAAAGCGTTGCCGCGGTTGCGCCATCCACAATTGCTGCATTATAGATCGGGGCCGCGGTTGCCAAGGCGGCAGTCGATCCAGCCTCGACTACGGAAACGTAGACCCCCACATTCTGTGGTGAAGGCAGGGTGGAAGGCAGTACACCTGACACCGCCACCTGCACGGTCAACCCAACCGCGGATGCCGCTTGCACTGTTGCGATCGCGGTTGCGGGCACGGGGGGCGTCTCGGGCCCTTCTTCAGCCGAGGCCGCTGGTGCGACAAGCAGCGCACCGCTCAGGATGAGTGATGCGGAAAGCAACGCAGCGAAACCGCCGCGGATCTTCTTCCCTAATGACATGCGGAACCGCTCCCTGTTCGAACACCGGAAAATGCGCGCAGACCGAACAAAAGGGACCCAACGGGCCCCTCGTCGGACTTTACTGAGGCAACCCTAACCTCGGCGCCAGAACTTAGTCTGACGAATATCGTCTGATGATGCAAGTTGACGCGGAAAATGTCCCTGAAGATGGGCTCGATCCACTTTTGAGAACACCCCATGTTGTCAACACTGCACTCGCATTTGCAGCGAAGCGGTATTGCGATTCACAGTGGATCGCGTGATCACCCCCGCGTAGACCGCCTGGGCAGCGCGGCGATCGTCACCGCGAGCAGCGCGACCGCGGCCCCCGCAAGGAGCCCCGGTGTGACTCCCCCGGCGAGGGGGATGCCGGCATCAAAGGCGACCGAAGCAATGAGCTGGCCCGCCACGTTGGACATGCTGAGCAGCAGCACCCCGGCGGCGCGAACAAGCATCGCCGCGACCCCGATGAAAATCGTGCCCACGAATCCGCCGACGTAATACCAGGGCTCGCTGGGCCACGTCTGCGGCCACCCTTGGAGCCCAACCGAGACCGAGGCTGCCAGCACGAGTACCGCTGTGCCAACCAAGAAGTTCACGAATGTCGCCGCGGTCGCGCTCTGCGATGCTGATCGCACGAGGCCGTTCACTGCCGACTGCCACGCAATGGCAAGCCCGGCGGCCACCGGGATCAGCACGAGCCACAACTTCGGGCTCTCACCTCCGGGCGTGCTCAGGTCAGCGAGCACCGAAAGCACCACTGCCACGATCGCAAGCACCGTGCCGATAAGGCGCTGCGGACTCGGTCGCACTTTGCCCCCCGGGCCGAGGCCAACCTTGTCTATAACCAGCCCGCCGAGCACCTGACCGCCGACAATGCCCACGGTGAAGAGCGCCAGCCCGAGCAGCGGTGCCACCAACCCCTGCCCGAGCACGAAAAACGCACCGCAGAGACCGCCGGTAAGCGCCCAAATCGGCAGGTGCTTTGATGCGAGCTCAGTTCGCAGCTTGTGGATCCCGCGTCGCCCTCGGGCCGAGACAACCACGGCGAGCACCATGATCACCAAACCCGAGCCAAACGATACGGCCGCAGTCACGTAGCCGTTTCCGAGTTCCTGGCTCAGGCCGCCATTGACCCGGGACTGCAGCGCCACCAGGGTTCCAGCTACACCCGACCCCAGGAGCGCTGCCCACACTGGAAGGCTCTGTTTGCTTGGGGTCACCCGTTCACCCTACCCCTGGTGCATCGCGGCCATCCCCGACCTGCACAAACTCGCTAGAACCGGCACTGTAACGTTGAACCTGCAGTTCTTCCCCAGAACTGCAGGCAAAAGAGCAATCTGCAGGTTCAATGGTGCCCGTGCTCGGTGAAGCTGCGCTTCACCCGGGTCGGTTCAGAGTCCGGCAGGCGGCGAAACGAAAGAGGCCCACAAATGTAGGCCTCTAGAGTGGAGCCCACCCCGCGCTGCGCTCCGTGGGGCCCCGCTCAGGCGGGGCCGACTCCTGGCAGGAACGCATTGCGTTCTTGCTTCAGAGCCGCCTGTCGGACTTGCTTTCGGCGATCAGAGCAACGCAACGCGTTGCTCGCCGGAAGCGGGTGAAGCTGCGCTTCACCCGGGTCGGTTCAGAGTCCGGCAGGTGGCGAAACGAGAGAGGCCCACAAATGTGGGCCTCTCGAGTGGAGCCGCCTGTCGGACTCGAACCGACCACCTGCGCTTTACAAGGGCGCTGCTCTACCAGATGAGCTAAGGCGGCAAAGGGTGACCGAGCGTGTCGGCCACCCGCCTAGTTTACTCTGTTTCTGCTGGCGTGTCCGCCTCGGCTGCGGGAGCCGTGTCGGCCCCGTTCCCCTCGAGCGCGGCCTTCACCTTCAAAATGTAGGCCTCAAGGTCACCGTCGCGGCCCGAAGACCACTGCTCACCGTTGACGATCACGGTGGGCGTGCTGATGAGACGCTGCGGCTCATTCTCGGGCTGCAGGTTCTGGCCGCTGGCATCAAGCAAGCGCGCGCCTTCGGCGAGCCCCCACAGGCCAGTCTCGGTGGCCTTCTTCGTGTTACCCGAGATGAAGTCGGCAAAGCGCTGATCCTTCACACACTGACGCAGCTCGGTGTCTGCAGTCGCGCCAGCGAGCTCGGCCTGCTCAACGAGCTGATCGTCGGTGAGCGCCGAGGTACCCTCGGAAGGCTGCACGTTCGCGCTGAGCAGTCGGTTGTGCAAAGCAAACGCGACATCAGGCTGCTGCTCGACCACGCAGCTCACGAGGTTCGCGGCTCGCGTCGAATACTTCGTGCCCATCGAAGTCGCGTCAAGGAAGTTCAGCGGAAACACGGACAGCGTGATGTCACCCGACCCGATGTAGTTCTCGAGCATCGTGCCGTAGGTCTGCTCGAAGGCGCCGCAGGCCGGGCACATGTAGTCGACATACACGGTCACGTCGATCGGCAACTCATCCCAGCTGAGATCGGGCGCCTCGCGCGACTCGTCAGGCTGCAGCGCTGGCGTCTCGATAACTTTCAAGTCAGCACCGAAGGTCACCGCACCCGAAGCCATATTCTCGGGTCCGGGGCCCGCGGGCTTGAGCGTCTGCGCAAGCACGAGACCCACCACCGCAAGGATCGCCAACACGCCGAGCACAACGCCGCCCTGCAGCAGCAGTCGGTTGCGCTTCTCGCGCTTCTTCTCGGTCTCGCGGGCAAGACGCGCCTGCTCGCGCGCCCGCTCGCGACGCTCGTTCTTCGTGAGTTTTTCGTTTGCCATAGCTGTCTCCATGGTTGGCCCGCGCCTGGCGCAGGTTTGTTTCAGACGACGGTTCGCGTGTGGATCGCGCGTTACTTATTCTTCGAAGCTCGGCGCTGGGCGCGGTTCTGGGGGCTGTCGCCGCCCTCTACCTGCTGTCCGAATGCACCGCGCTGCTGGGGCTGTGGCGCCGCGGCCGCGGCACCCTTGCGCGCCCGGGCCGCAGCACCGGTGGTCGCAGCCCGTTGAGCACCCGGCCCGCTCACCTCGGTGCTCCCGTCTTCATCGGGGGCGATGTAGCTGAGCTTGGAGGTGTCGAGCGGTTCTTCCTTCTCGAGCCCACCACCCTCGATGTGCACGTGATCCTGCGGCCCCTCGGCCGGGCGTACCTGCACCTCAAGGTTGTACAGCAGGCCGAGGGCCTCCTCCTTGATCTGCCCCATGGTGCTCTGAAAGAGGGTGTACCCCTCACGCTGATACTCGATGAGTGGATCACGCTGCGCCATTGCGCGCAGGCCGATCCCCTCCTTCAGGTAGTCCATCTCGTAGAGATGATCGCGCCAGCGACGGTCGATCGTGGAGAGAACAACGCGGCGCTCAAGTTCGCGCATTGCCTCATCGCCGAGCGTCTGCTCACGCTTCGCATACGCCACTTCCGCATCGGAGAGGATCTCGCGGAAGAGGAAGTCGCGATCCACGCCCTTGCTGCCGCTCTCCGCGACCACCTCATCGACCGACAGGCCGACAGGGTAGATCTGCTTCAGATCGTTCCAGAGAGCGTCAAAATCCCACTCGTTTGCAGCGGAGTGCGAGTCAATGATGGCGGAGATGACCTGCTCGCGGAAGACGTCAACGCGCGACTTGATGTCTTCGCCGTCGAGGATCTGCGCGCGATCCGCGTAGATTGCCTTGCGCTGGCGATTGAGCACATCGTCGTATTTCAACACGTTCTTGCGAATCTCGCTGTTGCGCTGCTCGACCTGGCTCTGTGCGCTTTGAATCGCACGGCTCACGAGCTTCGACTCGATGGCCATGTCATCGGGGAACCCGCCGCGGTTCATGAGCGAGGCGGCTGCACCCGAGTTGAACAAGCGCATCAGATCGTCGGTGAGTGACAGATAGAAGCGACTCTCACCCGGATCGCCCTGACGGCCCGAACGGCCGCGCAGCTGGTTGTCGATACGTCGCGACTCGTGTCGCTCGGTGCCGAGCACGTAGAGTCCGCCGGCGGCGATGACCTTCTCGGCCTCGACATCAACGGTTGCTTTCACGGCTTCGAACACCGCGTCCCACTCGGCCTCGTACTCATCGGGCGTCTCGGTCGTCGAGAGCCCACGCGCGGACATCTCTTGCACAGCGAGGAACTCGACGTTGCCGCCGAGCATGATGTCGGTGCCGCGGCCGGCCATGTTCGTCGCCACGGTGACCGCACTGAGTCGACCAGCCTGAGCGATGATCGCAGCCTCGCGTGCGTGGTTCTTCGCGTTCAGCACCTCGTGACGCACACCAGCCTTCGCGAGCAAGCGCGACAGGTACTCGCTCTTCTCGACGCTCGTGGTGCCGACGAGGACTGGCTGCCCGGCTTCGTGACGCTTCGCGATGTCTTTGACGACCTCGGCGAATTTCGTCTCTTCGTTCTTGTAGACGAGGTCGGACTGGTCGATCCGCTTCATCGGCTTGTTCGTCGGAATCGGAACGACGCCCAGCTTGTAGGTCGACATAAACTCGCCGGCCTCGGTCTCGGCGGTACCCGTCATACCCGACAGCTTCTCGTACAGGCGGAAGTAGTTCTGCAGGGTGACGGTCGCGAGCATCTGGTTCTCGGCCTTAACCTGCACCCCTTCCTTGGCCTCGATGGCCTGGTGCATGCCCTCGTTGTAGCGACGACCGGCGAGAATGCGCCCGGTGTGCTCATCGACGATCATGACCTCGCCATTGAGCACCACGTAATCTTTGTCGCGGGTGAAGAGCGCGCGTGCCTTGATGGAGTTATTGAGGAACGAGATCAACGGGGTGTTGACCGACTCGTAGAGGTTCGTGATGCCGAGGTAGTCTTCGACCTTCTCGATGCCGGGCTCAAGCACACCGATGGTGCGCTTCTTCTCGTCAACCTCGTAGTCGACACCTGCGACAAGCTTCTTCGCGAGTCGTGCGAACTCGGTGAACCAGCGGTTCGCCTCGCCCGAGGCGGGGCCCGAGATGATGAGCGGAGTACGCGCTTCATCGATGAGGATCGAGTCGACCTCGTCGATAATCGCGAATGCGTGCCCGCGCTGCACCCGGTCAACCGAAGTCGACGCCATGTTGTCGCGCAGGTAGTCAAAGCCGAACTCGTTGTTCGTGCCGTAGGTGATGTCGGCGTCGTACTGCTTGCGCCGTTCGGTCGGGTTCTGGCCCGCGACGATGCAGCCGGTGGTCATGCCGAGGGCGCGAAAGATGCGACCCATGAGGTCGCTCTGGTAGCTCGCCAGGTAGTCGTTCACCGTAACGATGTGCACACCGTTACCGGTAAGCGCGTTGAGGTAAGCGGGCATCGTCGCCACCAGTGTCTTGCCCTCACCGGTCTTCATCTCGGAGATGTTTCCGAGGTGCAGGTTCGCGCCACCCATGACCTGCACATCGAAGGGGCGCAGGCCGATGGTGCGCTTCGCGGCTTCGCGCACCGCGGCAAACGCCTCAGGCAGCAGGTCGTCGAGCGACTCGCCGTTCTCGAGACGCTCGCGGAACTCGGCGGTCTCGCCGCGCAGTTCCTCGTCGCTGAGCGCCGCAAACGACTCTTCCAGATCGCCGACTGTTTTAGCCAGCCGTTGCAGCTTCTTCAGGGTGCGCCCTTCGCCTACGCGAAGGACTCGTTCGAGGACTGTCGCCACGTCGTGTCTCCTGTGTGGTGGGGCGGTGATGGTGCGAGGTGTGCACCGTGTCACCGTTGCCAAATTGTGACAACGCCCCAGCCTAGCAAGCCCGGGCACGGAGCACCTGGGTATCTCACACGGCCCGGCTAGTGGCCGGGGTGGTGCGCAATGCCCTCCCTCCCACCCGTTCCTCTTCACGCGCGACCCAAGAAGGGGGCATTGGCACAGTTCGCGAGATCCACTGCACCGTAAGATCAAAGCCACAAGGCGGCGAAGAATGCGGGTGGAAGTGAGCGGATTTGGCGAGGGCACCCTCGTGATCCTGCCGACCTACAACGAGGCCGGTTCGCTCGGCGAGATTGTGTCCCGCGTGCGAACTGCGGCACCCGGTGCCGACCTGCTCATCATCGATGATGCGAGCCCCGATGGTACGGGTGAGCTTGCCGACGCGCTAGCGGCGGCGGATCCGCGGGTTCGCGTGGCACATCGATCGGGCAAGCTCGGGCTGGGCACGGCCTACGTGCTCGGGTTCCATCGCGCGCGCGCGGGCAGCTATCGATTCGTGGTCGAGATGGACAGCGACGGATCGCACCTGCCCGAGCAGTTGCCCGACCTGCTTTCAACCGCGTGCGCCGGAGCAGGCCTCGTCATCGGCACTCGCTGGATCGAGGGCGGGCGCATCAGCGGCTGGCCCAGGCACAGGCGCTGGATCTCACGCACCGGAACCTGGGTGGCCCGGGTCGCACTGCGGTCTCAGTTGCGAGACATCACCAGCGGATACCGGGTGATTGACACCCGGTGGTTATCGCGGCTCGACCTCGACCAGATCAGCTCGCACGGGTATGGTTTTCAGGTCGAACTCGCGTGGACACTTGAGCGACTGGGCTGCCCGATCGCGGAAGTGCCGATCACGTTTATCGAGCGGAGCGCGGGGCGTTCGAAGATGAGCTTCGGGATCGTGTGTGAGGCGCTCGGCCGCGTTCTGACGTGGGGATGGCAGCTGCGCTTCGCGCCTGGACGGCTGCCTCGAGCAACGAACATGTCGGGCCAGACGGGCAGCACGTCGGGCCAGTCGGGAATGTCGTGCCAGTCGGGCCCGTCGAGCACGGGCGAGCTCACGGAAGAGACGCCCAGCCACTGATCAGGCTGGGCGTCTCGGTGCACCCGCGTTTCTCCGGGCTTCTGCTAGTGAACTGCGGCTCCTGAGATTACGCCAGTTCGCTGAGGCTAATTACGCCGTAATTCCAACCCTTACGGCGATACACCACGCTGGGCTTGCCCGATTCGCTCTCCACAAAGAGGAAGAAGTCGTGCCCGACGAGCTCCATCTGATCGACCGCTTCTTCAACAGACACACGCTCGGCCGGGAACTCTTTCGAGCGGATGACGACCGGTGTGTAATCATCTTCATGCTGCTGTTCGTCGGTCACGATTGGCACGCTCCCGGTGGCCACCGCCTCAATGGTTTCGAGGGGTGCGGGAGTCAGATCCACGCTCTCAAAATCGTTCGCAGCTGCTTCACCGAGCGAAGTACGGCCGCGGCCACGATGCACCTTGCGACGGTCCTTCATACGGCGGATCCGCTCGAGGATGCGGCCGTACGCGATGTCGAAGGCCGTGTATTTGTCGGCTCCGGTGCTCTCCGCTCGGATGACGGGGCCGGGGCCGATGACCGTGATCTCGACGCGATCACCGTTCTGTGGGCTGCGGTCACTCAAACGTGACACCATCACCTCGAACGTCTGCACCTTCGGCAGCAGCGTCTCGATTTTTTCCGTCTTTGAACCCACATAGTTCTCGAAACGTTCAGTAATTCCGAGACTACGTCCGCGAATGTTTACATCCATGGTGACCTCCCTAGGGTTCAGGCGGGTGGCCTCTAACAGCGCACCGTTACGCCTTTCTCGAACACTACTCTGGTTCACCGTTCGTTTTCCACCCGGTTGTGCTTCGGCTCGAAAATCGGTAGGTGTGTCACAGGATTTGATGAGGAACGCTCGCCGTTGCTCTGGTGGGGAGCAGCCTGGTCGTCCTGGCGATCGCTGCGTCGCTCAACCGCGCACAGCGCGACGATGGCGATGACCCGGGCCCCGGCCTCGGTCAGCACCCGATGCGCCGCTACGACAGTGGCACCGGTGGTGACGACATCGTCGATTAACACCACCTCTCGTCCACGCAAGATCGTTCTTGCCGCCGGCGTGACCTCCACGAGGGCCGCATTACGCTGCCGCTGGGTCGCAGTGAGTCCGACCTGTGAGGTGCGGCCGGGACGCGCGCTCAGTGCCCGCGGTAGGAGCCAGGGGCGGGGCGCAGTTCTTGGTGTTCTCTGCATTCCGGGCGAATGCGGGGCGAACGAGATTCCGGGACTTCCGGATGCGGGGCTGTACGCTGCGGGTGTCACCGGGGCAGACGTTCCGCACCTCAGCGCCGCGCGCACCAGCATGTCGACGTGACGGTACCCACGCTGGCGCACGCGCGCGGCTCGCGAGGGCACGGTCACGAGCAGGGGCATGGTCGGGGCGCGTGCGAGGCTTATCGCCACGCGCAGCGGGGCGTTCAGTCTCGCGCCCAACTCGCGCGCGAAGCCGGTGTGTCCGGCGTGCTTGAAGGCGACGAGTTGGGCGCGAAGCGGGCCCTCGTAGGGGCCCGCGACGCACGCGGGCACCCCCGCCGGGGTGACGACCCAGACTGCGGTGCCGTTGCCGGCTCGCAGTTCGTTTCGGCAGCCGTCGCAACAGTCTCGGTCAGGTGCGCCGCAGTTCACACACTGGGTCGGCCACAACAGCGCCAGGGCATCAAGCAACACTTCTCGCAACCAGTGGATCACGCGACCCAGAAGTTCATCCCCACGTCCAGCCATGCCGCTCCCAGCCATCCCTCTCCCAGACTTCCTGCTCTTCCTCCTTCTTCCTCTGCTCTCACCCGCAGCCATCCCTCCCCCTTCTCCCTCTGCTCTCACCCGCAGCCATCCCTCTCTCTTCTTTCGCCTCCGTTCACTCGGAGATTTCCGCATTTCAGGATCAAAACGTACTCACCAGACCCCGCATTCTGCAGTTCTCCTAGCGAGCGGGAGACCTTCCACGCGCAAGCGCACGCTGAATCAACCCTTGGACCTCTGGCCACCGATGCACTACCTGCTCATACGAGCAGCGGATCACCTGATAGCCGCGAAGCATTAGCTCTGCATCGTGTCGAATGTCTTCGGTACGCTGCGCCCCCACGTGGTGACCGCCGTCAATCTGCAGCACCAGCCAGCCATCAATCAGGAAGTCGACTCGATGTCCATGAATCCAAGCCTGCGGTTCGATAGGAACTCTCAACCACTGCAGCCTGACCCGCACAAACGTCTCCAACCCGGAATCTGAATACGGCTGACTTTCCTCGAGGAGCCGACGAGATCTACCCCTGTACGACAGGTAGGCAAGGGATTGCAGATCCACCATCTTGGCGTGAAGCGCCGATTCCCAAACCGCGAGCGCAATCTCGAACGGCTGGCACATGCCGACAATATCCAAGACATTTTCAACGGGATCGAACAGTGCCCCCGGCTCTCGCTGCAATACCGGTTGAGCCCAGTGAATAACACCCCGGCGATCTTTGACTTCTGAATGTGGATGTGGGGCCGCCAGATGCGGCGCATCTTCGTGGAGGACCCACAGCCCCAGCCTCTTTGCCTGCGTGATGCAGGTGAGGATAGTACCTGTGCTCGCCGCGAGGAGGAGCTGAGGGTCAGCTTCAGGAAGGGCGACCCACCCGCGGCGGACTGATCGAATGGTGCCGGCCTTCACCTCCAATTTCAGGTGATATCTGCTCACACCCAGATCAACGAGCTTGGACACGGGGGCCACTCCGCCGAGCTGACGCAACATTGATTTTGGGTGCATACCTCCAGCTTGGACTCCCCTCCGAGGTTCAACTGCTCCAGGCGAGTATCTGTAGAGAAGTTGCAGACGTATCTCCAGATTTCGACCCTGTGCGCGGGATGTCTTCGAGCAGCCGAGCACAGGGCTCTGGGCTCTGGGCTCAGGGAGAGCGACCAGCAGACTCACCGCGCGGCCTGACTGGGGTCTTCCGCTTACTCGGACCTTTCGGATATCCAGGACCCATATGGCCGATTTGCTCCTGGATTGTGCAGATCTCCGAGCGACGGGAAAGAGGGAGAGAGGGAGAGGGAAAGGGAGAGGGAGGGAGGGAGGGAGGGAGGGAGGGAGGGAGGGAGGGGCAGAGAGAGAGAGGGAGGGAGGGAGAGGCAGAGAGAAAGAGGGAGAGGGAGAGGGAGAGAGCCCTTACCCTACCTTCGCCACGAGGGCGATCCCGTCGAGCTGCCGCTGCCAACCGCTGCCCTGCGGGGAGTAGAGCCGACCGTCGTCGTCGAGCACCCGCAGCAACGAGCGGATCCCCCCACCGCTCACCGCCACCGCTCCGGGCACGGTGCCAGATTCCACCGCGAACTGCCCGAGTACCCCCTGCGTGAGCTTGCCCGAGACCCCGTTTCGTGTGAGCGCAACGAAGCGCTCATCATCGATCCAGTCAAGATCAATTGGGGTTCCCGCGGCCCAGAGTTCAACACTCGCGGCACCTGTGAGCGCGAGCGGCACCCCGGCGGCATCGCGCGAGATTCCCCCAACCAGCACCTTGCTCTGCTCCGGTGAAGCTGAATCTACGACCAGCACGGCCACACGATTCCCGCCCTGCGACACACGCACGGCCACCGGCTGTCGACCGCCCAGCCATGGCATCTGCAGTTGCAGGGTCCGTTCCCCCGGCTTCGTGACCAGAATCTCGCCCGGGCTCGCGGACGAGTAGCTCCACACATATCCGAAGCGGTCGAGGCTCGGCGCGAGTAACCCCCCACGCAGATCGACCTGCACCTGGTCGTCGGGCGACACCCAGCTCACGATGCCCTGGTGCAGCACGGCCGCACTGCCCCGATCGGGTGCGAGCGTCACAGCGCTCGGCTGCAGCTGGGCGATCCTCGTACCGATGCCTGGGAGCAGCGTCACCTGCCCGGCCCGAATCTGACCAAAGACCCCGTCTTTCAACGCCGCAACATACAGGTTCTCGGCGGTCGGGGAGGTCGTGTCGGCGGCGACCACTGGGCCCTGATCAATCAGCGAGCCGTTGACGAGCAGCTCGAATCGTGCCACGTTCGGCACCGCCTGCAGGCTCGCCCCGAGCTGCCGCTTCACGAGTTCCATGGTCGTGGCATCGGCATCGAGCAGCTCGGCCGAGAGGTCGATTCGCGCAGTCCCATCAACCACGGGCACGGCGCCGGCGGCGAGCGCGGTACCGGCCGGCATCGCGCTGTGCAATACCTCTACCATCTGCTCGGTCGGCCCGGCGAGCAGCTCACCCACCACCTGGGTGCTGATGGTGGCCCGGTTCAAGAACCAGCGCGTGTCAGACACCAGGCGGTTGTCTGCGCTCAAGAAATAGAGTTGCAGTGGGGTCCAGACCGCCGCAAAAGTGCTCTTGTCCAGGATGATCCCGGCCGGCGCGGAGGCGATCCGCCACTGACCACCGATCTCGGCGAACTCGAACCGCACCTCGGTCGCGGCACCGGGCCCCACGCCTTGCAGGGTTCCCCGCTCGTCGACGCTCGCGATCACCGAGAGTGAGAGCACCCCCACGTTTTCCTCGGCCTCGCGGTATTGCTGCGTGCCCTCATCGACGAGAACCCCGAGCGAGGGATCCCATTCGTCGGCGTACTCCGGAGCGAGAAACTCACGCGCGGTCGCATAGTCGTCGGCGCTCGACGCGGCGGCGCTCACGAAACCCCGCACGATGTCTTCTTGGCTGGCATCTTCTGTGGGTCCACCAGGATTGAACTGCACGGGCTGGTCGGCCTGGCTCAGGCTCTTCAGGCCCTCATTCACCGGCCCCGAGCTCGGTATCGCCTGGCATCCCGCCAGGCCGAGGCTCACACAGACCAGCAGCGTCGCCAAGCTAACGCGCGTTCGCATTCTCTGGTGGATCGCCCGCCGTCGCACTACTTCTTCCCCTTTGTGACGTTGCGCCAGGGGCGGCGCAGCCAGCCCCCGGTCGCCTGCGGGTCACCCTCGTCGGGGGTGACATCGTCGGGTACGAGCGGGATGGGTGAGACGAACGCGGCGATCTGATCGCCGCGCGGCAGGGTAAGACGAAACTGCGACCCCTCGCCGAGCCTCGACCAGGCCTCGAGGAGCCCGCCATGCACTGCAGCGTCTTCACGGGCGATTGCGAGCCCGAGCCCCGTGCCCCCGAGGGTGCGCTTGCGCGACGGGTCGGCGCGCCAGAATCGGTCAAACACTCGGTCGACGTCGTCGGGTCGCAGTCCCACTCCCCAGTCGCGCACCGCGATCGCAATGGCTGAGGCATTGGAGTCGATGGTCACCACAATGGGCTTCCCCTCACCGTGTTCGATGGCATTGCCGACGAGGTTTGAGACGATTCTGCGGATTCGGCGCGCATCGACATCGACCGCGCCGTAGCCGCCCAGCGGCCGCACCTCAATCAGGCTCGATGACAGGGGTTGCAGGCCGTCCACGACCGTCTGCGTCAGCATGACAAGGTTCGTGGGTTCGGTCTCGAGTGTGACGCGCCCGGCATCGTAGCGTGAGATCTCGAGGAGGTCGGCGAGGAGCGTCTCGAAGCGATCGACCTGGGTGCCGAGCACCTCGATGGCTCGCGCTTGCGGGCAATCGGCCATGGCGCTGCCTTTGAGCACCTCGGCGGCGAGGCGAATCGTGGTGAGTGGGGTGCGCAGTTCGTGCGACACATCAGATACGAAGCGCTGTTGCATCTCCGAGAGCTCATCGAGCTCATCGATGCGTGCCTGCAGGGTGTCGGCCATGTCGTTGAAATTCTTGGAGAGCACATCAAAGTGCTCATCGTTTTGCAGCGGCATGCGCGCGTCGTTCTCCCCGGCCGAGAGCCGCCGACTCGTGTCGGCCGCCGCGCGGATCGGCCGAAACACGATGCGCGAGATGCTCCACACGAGCGCCCCGATCAGCAGCATCAGAATCAACGCGGTGAACGACAGCGTGCGCGTGACAAACCCGAGGGTTTGCTCCGTTTCCGCCATGCTGTACCCGATGAAAAGATCGTAGGTGCCGGCCCCCGCGGGGAACACCAGGCTCGATGCCACGAGCACGCCCGGCACCGGGTTTCCCACTTCGTCGGCGAGTGTCACCGCCTGCCAAAATTGCGGCGATTCCCCCTTAAGCAGGGCCTCAGACAGATCCGGGCTCACGGCATCAACCACCTGCGTGGAGGTGTAGAAGTCGGCGGGAGCCTGCGGTGACGTTTCTTGCCCGGGTTGCCGGCGCACGTAGATCAGCCCGCTCGATGACGTGTCTTGCACGGTGCGTCGCACTGAAGTGACGAGCGCGGAGAGCGCCCCCCGGTCGCTCGCGTCCGACGCATCGACAAGCCGCTGCGCCGCGAGCGTTGCCCGCGCCGAGTCTTGCAGCACTTGATCGCGGCGCGAGTTGTAGAGGTCGTCGCCGATGCTCGTGAGAATAAACGTTCCGGAGATGAGAATCATCACCCCGGTGATCATGCCCGTGATGGTCATGGTGCGCAGCTTCAGCGACCGCGACCAGCGCCGCCGCAGCGGGCCGAGCACGGGATTGGTTGTGCGGATCCACCCGATCTTGAGGCGGCGCAGCCGCAGCACCAGCTGCGAGCGACCGGTGCCGCTCGTCATGCGCTAGTCGCCGGTGCCGCCGGCGCGGTAGCCCACCCCGCGCACGGTGGTCACGATGGTCGGGCGGTCGGGATCTTGCTCGATCTTGGCGCGCAGCCGCTGCACGTGCACGTTCACCAGGCGCGTGTCGGCCTTGTAGTGATAGCCCCACACCTTCTCGAGCAACACCTCTCGCGTGAACACCTGCTGCGGCTTACGCGCCAGGATCACGAGCAGGTCAAACTCTAGCGGTGTGAGCGAAATGGGCTGGCTACCGCGACGCACCTCGTGGGCCGCCACGTCGATGTCGAGGTCGCCGATGCGCAGATTCTCACCGTTGACCTGTTGCGGCTCCCGCAGACGCGCCCGAATGCGCGCGATGAGCTCAACCGGGTTGAACGGCTTCACCACGTAGTCGTCGGCTCCGGCTTCGAGGCCGCGCACGACGTCGGTCGTGTCGCTGCGCGCGGTGAGCATAATGATCGGCACACCAGATTCCGCACGAATCTGAGTGCACACTTCGATACCGTCGATGCCGGGCAGCATCAAATCGAGCAGCACGAGGTCGGGGCGCCCCTTCTGAAACAGCTCGACCGCCTCAGTGCCATCCGACGCGTGCTCGGTCAGAAACCCCTCGCCCTGCAGCACCATGCCCAGCATTTCTGACAACTGCCTATCGTCATCGACCACCAGTATGCGTGCGCTCATGCTCCCATTATGTCTGCTTCTGGGCTGCGGATCGCCGATTCAGACCTGTAGTCCTCCTGTGAGCGGGCTGTGCTCGCTGCGCGGCGAACCGGCCCGACCTAGAAGTGATCGAAGCGCCCTGGCAGCACGTCCCAGGGGCTCAGCCCCAGGTACTCGCACACCGCGCGGTGCACGCAGTGCTCAACGAACAGCCTCCGATGCTCGGCATCGTCGACGTGCAGACCCCGGGCGCGCTGAATGGGCATGCGGAAGAGGATGATGGTGCGTGCGGCCCGATCCACCGCGTAATACAGCGGCTGCTCGCTTTCACCGTTGCCCGTGGGCGCGGTCGCGAAGCCGATGTGCACGCCCTGCAGTTCGTCGCCGAGGTGGTGCTGCAGCAGGTGCAGCGCGCCGCGCGCGTCGAGCTCGAACCGGGCAATGCGGCTGTCGGGGTTGGGCAGCTGGGAACCGGACGTCGATGAGCGGATCGGCCTGCGCCCGTGCCGCTTCGCCGGTGCGGCAGGTGCGCCGAATACCGGCGGCACTCCCGCCGCGCCTCCCGGCTCACCGCGCCGCTTCGACCGCCCAAACATGCAGCCAGTCTACGCTGAGGGGGTGACCCCCGATGATCCGCACAGTTGGCTCGAACCCGACGCGCACGAGGCTGCGAGCGAGGCCGAGGCGCCAGTTTCGCAGTCGGATCACACGCATGCTGACCACGCTGGGGTGGATCACGCCGGCGCAGATCGTGCAGCCGCGCGGGCGCACGATCGCCTGTGCGCGCGAGTCAGTTGCGGCGCGGTCGCCGAGGCGACGCTCACCGCGGATTATCCCGACCGGGTGATGGCGGTGGGTCCGCTGAGCCCGCTGCGTACGCCCCCGGCGCTCGACCTCTGCGCCCGACACCGCGACGCGCTCACGCCTCCCGACGGGTGGGAGCTCATTGCGCACGACAGCTCGGCACCAGGCCAGGCGCAACCGGCACCGTCCGCCTCACCCGCGGCGCACCCGGCCGCCTAGCGGGTAAAGACCGTGATGGTGCTCGCGCGCTCGTTGAGCTCGATCACGGGGTAGCCCGCGATGTTGCCGCCCGCGGCCAGCCGCACGCCCATGACGATCGGCACGTCACTCGTCACGAGGGCCGAGGCGGGTGCCTGTGCGATCGCCGCTCCGCCGGCTGGCACCGTGAGTCGCGAGGCCGCACGATCACTTTCTATGGCGGTGTCGGCGATGCGCACCTCGGCGGCCTCGGTGCCCGGGTTCACGAGCACGAGCTGCCCACCGGGAACGACCGCCACGGCGATCTCGCTGTCGGCGTCGAGGAGGGGTGCCGGGGCGAACCATGCGTAGTCATGCTCGGGGCCCTGATCGGCGGAGCCAAATGCGCCACCCACCAGTGGATCGGAGGCCGTAATGATGGCCGCGTTCGCCTCTTCTGGCCAGTGCGCGATGGGCACATCAGCCACCGCGGTATCGCCGTACTCGATGGTTGCCAGGTCCTCGCTCGAGCCGTCGGGGAACAGCGCACGCACGCTCGCGGTGCCCGATTCCCCACCGGGCGCGAGCACCCGGAAACGCACCGAGAATGGGTCAAGCTCGCCAGCATCGCCCGGTCCGTGATCGTGGTCGCTGAGATTCGTGAGACCTGGAATCACTAGGGTCGGGTTGGGTGCGATCTGCCTCGTCGCGGTGTCGACCGCAAACGAAGTGAGCTCAGTAACGTGGGCCACGCCGAGGGTTGCCGTGACTGCGGCACCGGTGCTCACGATGCGCACCGCGAGCTGCTCACGCCCGGGCGCATACCCATTCATCGACACCACGCGATCGCTCCCCGCGGGCACGAGCACCCCACTGGTTTGCTGCGAGTCGACCGCGCCGTTCTCATCGAACACGGTGAGCTGGACTGTGGCTGGAACCGCGGAGGGGTTGCCGAGGTTCACCGTGGTCGTGATTCCCAAGGTGGTGGCACCGCCGACGAGCCACTGCTCGTTCGTGGGTTCTGCACAGGCGCTCGCGCTGAGTCCCCGCAGAGTGTCGGTCGTGACAGTTTGCGTCTGCGCAGCGGCAAAGCGGTCGCCCGCGGGCACGCCCAGCACCTGCGGGGCGGTGCCCCCGGCCTCTTGCCGCAGCAACTCGCCCTGTGTCGTGAGCGTGCCGGCCACGGTCACCGCGGCCTCCCCGACCGGAATCGAGGTGGAGGGCCGGGTGGGATCCGCCCCCAGCACTGCGAATGCGCCGGCGCACACGATGTCGCGTTCTGCACCCTGCATCGTGTCGACGGTGAGAGCCACGGGAGAGCGCTCGATCGTGGGCAGCGGCGCGGTGCCGAGCACCAAGACGGCTGCGGCTGAAACAGCCAGAATGACCAGCCCGGTGGTAGCTCGCAAGCTTCCGCGCAGCACGCTGTTGGTTTTCTCGCTCATCGCGCGCTCCCCTCGGTGGGCTCTTCGGGCAGCGGATCGGCCCGCTCTTCGGCGACCTCGGCCTCGGTCGGGGCTCCGGGGGCGCCCACGGCGAGCCTGCCTGGCTTGCGGCGCCGCTCGGGGCGCTCGGTGACCTCGCCGGTGGGCAAAGCGAGGAGGAACATTGCAAGCAACACGACAACCTGCACCCACCACACGGCCTGACCACTGAAGTTCGTGCCGCTGAGCCAGGCGTTCGTATCTGCGGGTTCGGTGGTGACCGCCTCAATTTCGACACCAGACACCCGCCAGAGCAACCCGTGACTGGTCTGCCCGGCGCTCGTGAGCGCCGCACTCTGATCGAACGCGGCCTGCAGCAGGGCCCGCTCGGTGCTGTCGCCGTCGAGATTCAGCAGCACGAATCCGACACCTGCCTCGGCGAGATTCGCCTGCAATTCGTCGTCGTTGCCAGTGCTGGCGAGGTCGCCGACGAGCTGGGCGATCCACTGGTCTTCATCGGTGGACTGCGTGACCCGGTCGGCCGTGCGCACCTGATCGAGGCGCAGCCCCGTGCCCGTCACGAGCTCGGCGCGCACCGCCTGCTCGCCGGTGGCAGTGAGCACGAGCGTGCGTTGCCCAGGATTCACAGCGCCGGCCGCCTGCACGAGGGCGGGCATCTGGGTGCCACCCGCGGCGAGATCGGTCTGGGCGGTCGCCAGGCGAATCGCGATGGGCGACACCGCGACGAGTGCGAGCACGAGACCAACGGCGACGACGGGGGCGGCGGCGCGGCGCAACACGGTGGTGCCGATGCCAGCGAGCCCGAGTACCGCGATCCAGTACAGCGCGAGCCCCGAACCCGTCCATAGCGCCACGGGGGCTGCGCCGTCGCTGAGCAACTGCAGCTTCGACGAGAAGACGGCGGTGAGGAGGCCAAGCCCGCCCAACACCGCGTGCAAGACCGTGAAGTGCACCTTGCCGGTGACAAGACCGAGCACCGCGAG
Source organism: Leucobacter fengyongliangi (assembly GCF_050971685.1). Taxonomy (NCBI): domain Bacteria; kingdom Bacillati; phylum Actinomycetota; class Actinomycetes; order Micrococcales; family Microbacteriaceae; genus Leucobacter; species Leucobacter fengyongliangi. The sequence goes on from NZ_JBPCEU010000002.1 coordinate 81,132, forward strand.
CAGCACGATGGGCAGCAGGAGCACCCCGACGAGCAGCGTGGCGGGCGGGCCGCCGAGACCGATGGTGTCGAGAATCCCTCCCCAGCCGTCGAGCCCGAACTCAGGGAACCCGAGCATCAGCTGCCACGGGTTCGCCGGGGCAAACGCGGTGGTGATACCCGGGTCGAGCAGCAGATTCAGCGGATCCGCGGTGAGGGTCGCGACAAGCTTGGGGGCGAAGAGCACGAGCGGGGCGAGTGCGGTGGCAAGCACGCGAGCGATGCCGCGCACCGAGCTGACCAGCCCGACCACCAGCAGCACGAGCGCCGCGGGAATCAGCACCGGTGCACACGCCAGCGCGATCGCGGCGAGCAGCGATGCAACGCCCGCCCAGCTCCACGACTCGCGGCATCTGGTGGCCGCGAGGAGCAGCCACGGCAGCACGACGGCGAGGATCAACGTGGGGAAACGACCCGCGTCAAGTGAGCCGAGCAGCACCGGGCTGAGCGCCCAACCGAGGCCCACGAGCGCGCGACCCGCGGGCGATTCGGTGAGCTGCGCGCCCCAGATCCAGCCACCGAGCGCGGCGAGCGGAATCGCCGCGACCGTAAAGAGCACCACCGCGTGCGAGGGGTTCCAAAACGTGAAACTGCCGAGCACCGCGAGTACCCAGGCGAAGGGATCCGCCGGAACGCCCTCGATCGTTCGCGTGTTCTGCCACAGCTCGCCGATCGGGCTGAGCGGGGCGAGCCCGCCGCCCAGCAGGCTGGTCTGCGTGACCGCCCACCAGCACAGCGCAAGTGCGGCGACGATCGACGCGCCAAAGACCGCGAGTCCCCCGGTCTGGATGAAATGCAGCTCGCGTGCGAGTCTGCCCTGCGACGCGAGAATCGCCTCGCGATCGATCATGCGCGCGGTGCGCACAGATTTGGGGTCGATGCGCAGCGGGCGCACGGCGGCCCACCCCGCCTGCTGATTTGCCCTGATCCGCCGCCTGGAAGCGAGGAGTGCACCCGGCCGGAAGAACACGCGCAGCGCCGCGGTGAACTCGCCGAGCATGTACCCGGGTTGTTCGCGGATCAGCGCCCAGCCGACGCGAGCCACCGCCACAAACGGCAGCCCGAGCCACATGAACAGCGCGAGCAGCCCCGGCGCATAGGCGATGCGGCGGTGCAGATGCGAGGTGCGCGCCTGCCGGTGCGCGACACGCATCACCCGGCGCGACCGGTCGACTCGCGGACCCGCGATACCCAGCTGCGCAAAACGCACCCGAGACGCAGGCGCAACGATCACGCGGTACCCGGCGAGCCTCGCACGCACGCTGAAGTCAAGACCGTCGTCGTAGACGGGGAGCGCGGGGTCAAAGCCATCGAGCTGCGCCCATACGTCTCGGCGCACCAGCATGCCGACCGGGCCGACGCCCAGCACGTCTTGTAGGTGGTCGTACTGCTGTTGGTCGAGTTCTTGTCGGCGCAGCAGCCACCGCTCACCACCGTGGGTGAGGCTTTGGCCCAGCTCGATGATGCGCTCGGGGTGATCCCAGTCGACGAGCTTTGGCCCGGCGACGGCGACCGACGGGGAACGCTGCACGGTGGCCAGGATGAGCTCGAGCGCGCGAGGTTCGGGCGCCGAATCTTCGCTGAGCAGCCACAGCCACTCACCGAACGACGCACCGGTTGTTCTGGCGTCTGGCGTGGTTGCTGATACGTCTCGCGTGGATGCGGCGGCGGCTTGGGTGGTCGCTGCGTGGTCTGCGGGGATCACCGAGACCCCCCGACGCACCGCCTCGCCAAAAGGGAGCTGCCCGCTGGCCGTGACGATCCGCTCGATGCCCGCCTGAGCGAGTTGCGCGGCGACCTTCTCGCTGCCGCCCGTCACCACCGCGATGATGCGGTCGGGCGCGCGAGTTTGCGAGCTCAGGCTCGCGATGGTTTGGTCAAGCCAGTCGCCGCCGGAACGGGCGACGAGAACGGCGGTCACTGTGCTGCGCATATCAAGCCAAGACTAGGCGCGTGGCGAGCGAAGGCCGGTTTTCGGTGCGGCGAGCCTTCACACCGCGTCGCGGCGCAGCTTCCGGCGCTCGCGCTCGGAGAGGCCGCCCCAGATGCCAAAGCGTTCGTCGTTTGCGAGCGCGTAATCGAGGCACTCGCTGCGCACCTCGCAGCCGTCGCAAATGCGCTTTGCCTCGCGAGTGCTCCCGCCCTTTTCGGGGAAGAAGGCCTCGGGGTCAGTCTGCGCGCACAGGGCGTCGGTCTGCCAGGAGAGTTGTTCGTCGTCTTCGGTGCGGCGCACACCGGGCAGGCCAAGGTGAACCGGGTCAACAAACCAGTTACTCGGTACCTGCGAGTTCAGAGAATGCTGCGTCATGCTGTGCGCTCCTCTCTCTTCGGTGTCGGGGTTCGCCGTGCTGGTTCGCCGCGCTTCCATAATTACATCGGTGTGGTTCGCTCAAGTCAAGCCGGAAATCTTAAAGCCTCAAGTGTTACTTGAGGCTTTGCGACACGCCGAGACTATGCGCTACTGGGTGGTGGGCTCCAACATGGGCCGCACACCTTCACCCGGCTGCCCCGGCCCCGCACCCCCGTCGGGGATCTCACTCCAGTCGGGCGGAATCAACCACATCCATCCGACCAGAGTCATATCCCCGACGGTGCTGTGCGGCGGGGCGGATCAGGCCCAGCCGTCGCCCACCGTCGCCACGAAGGCCTCGCCCGCGCCGCTCAGCTCAATCGGCTCCCCCGACGAGACGTACAGCGACTGCCCGCGGCGCACACTCGCCACCTCACCGTCACCAGGCCGCTCAACACGCACCCGCCCATCGGTCACCACGAGCACGAGCGGGTGCGGTGCATCAAGCACCACGGACTCGGCGCGATCCGCACTTTCGAGAAAGATCTCTCCGGTGTTGCTCTCGATGTCGCCCGGGGCGCGCAGCCTCGCACGCATGAGCTTGAAGTCCGGCACGGCTGGCTCCCACGCCACGAGGCCTCGGCAGACCTGGCGCGCGGCGTGACGGGGCTCATCAAGCTCCGCCGGGTCGGTCACCTGCAGCAACTCGTCGACATCAATGTGTTTCGGCGTCAGCCCGGCGCGCAGCACATTGTCAGATGCCGCCATCACCTCGACCGCAAGCCCACTGAGATAGGCATGCAGCTGCCGCGCACCCAGGTAGATTGCCTCGCCCGGAGCGAGCCGCACGAGGTGCAGCAGCAGCGACACGAGCACCCCGGGGTCGCCAGGGTAACTGGCGGTGAGGTCGCGCAGCGCCGCGAGGCGGTGTGCGTCGATCCACGCACCTTCGTCGGCGCGCACGGCCGTGTGGATCGCGCGAATCGCAGCACCCACGTCGTCACCGCCGCGCAGCGCCCAGGCGAGAAACTCTGAGCGTGCGGCGCCTGGCCGCCCGGTACAGCGTGCCGCCGCTCCGGCGAGCGCCTCACGCCCCGCGCCAGCCGGCGCGGCCGCGGTGAGGGCCCGCAAATCGGCGCGGGCCTCGGAGAGGTCTCGGAAACCACTGAGCGCTGACACCTCACTGAGTGCGACGAGCAACTCGGGTTTGTGATTCGGGTCGCCGTAGTTGCGCTCGGGTGCATCGCGCGGCACGCCCGCTGCCTCCTCACGCGCGAAGCCCGCCTCGGCCTGCGCGCGGTTGGGGTGTACCTGCAGCGACAGCGGGCCGCCGATCGCGAGGATCTTGAGCAAGAACGGCAGTTGCCCGCCCCCCACTCCATAGCGATCGGGATCCGCCTCGATGAGGTCGATGAGGGTGCGATGCACCGGTGTCGCCTTCGCAACCGTCGCGGGCGCGCCCGGGTGTGCCCCGAGCCAGAGCTCCGCTTGCGGCTCGCCAGTGGGCGCGGTGCCGAGCAACTCGGGCAGCGCGTCGCGGGAGCCCCAGGCGTACGCACGCGGGGCATTTTCGATGAGGATCAGCATGATGGGTATGGCAACACGAGCGGCGGAAGGGCTGCGCCGTCAGGCGCAGCGATCCACGAGCGAAACGAGCGGAGCGCCGCCATGAACTACCATACCCACTATGGCCAGAAGCAAGACCCGATTGGGTGTGAGCGCGTTCGCGATCGTGGTCTTCGCCTTCACGCTCGGCGGCAACGGGGTGCGGTACATCGTCGGGTTGCCCGCGTTCTTCGTGCTCTGCGGGGTGATCTTCGCGGTGAGCATCGTGCTCGTCGTGAAGGTGAAGCCCGAGCGCTTTCGCTGGTACCGGCTCCCCTCGCCCATCTACTGGTTTCTGATTCTCGCGGCGCTGTCGATCTTCTGGTCGGCCTACCAATTCGAGTCGGTGCTCGGGGTGATCACGCAGCTCGTCACGACCGCTGTGGCGGTGGTTCTCGCGTTCGTGCTGAGCTGGCACGAACTGCTGCGCACCTTCGCGACGGCCCTGCGCTACGTCATCGGGCTGTCGTTCGCGTTTGAACTGTGGGTCGCCTGGGTGGTGCGCGAGCCGCTGCTCTCGTGGTGGGTTGAGCAGCCCGAGGGCAAAGAACTCAACATCCTGTATTGGAGCCGCGACCTGCTGTTTGCGGGTGGCCCAATTCAGGGGCTGGTTGCGAACTCGGTGCTGTTCGGATTCGTCGGCCTCCTGGGCCTCATCGTCTTCGGCATTCAGTTACGCGCGGGGCTCGTGCGCACCGGGTTTGGCTGGTTCTGGGTGGCGATGGCGGTGCTCACGCTGCTGCTCACGCGCAGCGCGACCGTGTGGGTAGCGCTCGCCGCCGTGCTGGTGGCGCTCGCGTTTGCGCTGTGGGCGCGGCGCCTCGGGCCCGAGCGCCGCAAGCGCGTTTACTTCACGGGTGTCGGTCTCGTGACGGCGGCAGCGCTTGCTGCGATCTTTGCCCGCGACGCCCTCTTCGGCCTCCTCGGAAAGAGCGGCGACCTCACCGGCCGTGCCGACACCTGGGCCAAGGTGTGGCAGCTCATCGAGCAGCACCCCTGGTTCGGTTGGGGCTGGGTGAGCTACTGGCCCACCTGGGTGGAGCCGTTTGACGGGCTCGACACGAAGGCCGGCATCCCGGTGATGAGCGCACACAACGCGTGGATCGATGTCTGGCTGCAGCTCGGCCTCGTGGGTGTGCTGGTATTCGCCCCTCTTGTTGCGCTGACCCTCATGCGAGTCTGGTTTCGCGCGGTGGATCAGCCCCGGCGCGGGCCGGGGCCAGCTCTCCCGTACGCGACCAGCGCGCTGTGGCCGTGGCTCGTCATGGTGGCGCTCGTCGTGCAGTCGATCACCGAGAGTCGTCTCCTGATCGAGAGTGGCTGGCTGCTGCTCATTATCTTCGCGGTGAAGTCGCGCTATGACTTCGAGCTGCCCTCGCAGGAATCGGAAGAGAAGCGGCTGCCGTGGCGGCGGGTGCCGATTCCGCGCGCATCGACCGTCGAGTGAGAGGCACCCCCTCCAATTCCGAGGCAAGGCGCACAGGGAATGACGTTACGCTTGAACCGTGAACTTGCCCACCGAACGCCTCGAGCAGCTACGCGCATTCGCGCGGATTGAGCGCGACGCGATCCTCGAACGCGAGGGACGCAACGGCGAGGATCCGCTACTCACCCTCATCGACATTCCGAGCGTCGACGAGTTTGTGGTGCGCGAGCTTGAGAACGAGATGCTGGAAGAGCGGGGCCAGTTGGCCGAGTTTGCGATGGCACGGCTCGCGGGGCGCGGCACCGCCGAAGACGCGCCAGCCCACCGCACCAACGCCGACGAGCTCGAGTTCGCGCTGCTGCGCGAGATCGCCGAGACCTGCCCCGACCTCACCATCGCGGTGTGGCAAGTTGTGGGCCGCCTGCAGGGGCTTTCGCAGTAGCTCAGGCCTCTCGTTAGCTCGTTCTGCGAGACGTCTCACGCCGCACCCTTGCCGTCTCCCGCGCGGAGTCTTACCCTGGGTGCACATAGCTACCTAGTGGATCGAGACCCCCATGTCAGAGCAGCTCACGCCCGAATTGGTCACGAACCCCGAACTGCACCTCGCATCGGTGCGGGCACGGGTGAAACTGGAAGAGATCCGCGGCCTCTTCGATTCTGCATTTCCAAAGATCTTCGCCGCCCTCGGTAAGGCTGGCATCGCGCCAGCGTCGGCGCCGCTCGGGGTGACGCACGGCGAGCCTGGGGAGTCCTTCGACATGTCGGTCGCGGTCCCGGTCGCCGTGGCATTCGCAGGCGACGGCGAGGTTCACGGCGAGACCATTCCGGAGGGTCGCGCGGCACGCCTGCTCGCACTCGGCGACTATGACGGCCTCGGAGCGGCTTACGGCAAGCTCTACGCGTGGATCGAGGAGCAGGGTTTCGTGCCCACCGGCCTCGCTTGGGAGGAGTACCTCACCGAGCCCGAACCCGACGGTGACGCTTCGAAGAACGAGACGATGCTCTGGGTGCAGGTGTCGCAACCCGTCGAACCATAAACTCGCGCGCACAAGTCCGTCACGTACGTCGAAACGTCACAATCTGCTGCCCAGCACCTGGCAGCACAGCAGATTTTGGCCTCTCAGCGAAGATGGAGGTCGAGAGAGGCCGAGATAAGGCGCGAGCAAGCAGCCGGGCGCTGCCACCTACCCCGCGTACCCCCGCGGGTTCGCCGACTGCCACGCCCACGCATCGCGGCACGCCTCGGCGAACGACCGCGTCGTGCGCCACCCGAGCCGCGAAAACGCGAGGGCGGGATCCGCCACCACCGTCGCGAGATCACCGGCTCGCCGCGGGTGGATCGCGTACGGCACCGCACGCCCCGAGGCCGCCTCAAAGCCCCGCACGGCTTCGAGCACGCTCGTGCCCACGCCCGACCCCAGGTTGAACGCCTGCACCCCGGGCTCGGCATGCGTGAGCGCGGCGACGTGCCCCTCGGCAAGATCCATCACGTGAATGTAATCGCGCACCCCGGTCCCGTCGACCGTCGGGTAATCGTCACCAAACACCGCGAGGCGCTCACGCCGGCCCACCGCGACCTGCACAACAAACGGCATGAGGTTATTCGGGATCCCGCTCGGGTCTTCGCCAATGCGCCCTGAGGGGTGTGCGCCGACCGGGTTGAAATAGCGCAGGTTCACGGCGGCGAGCACGGGCCAGGCCGCGGCCGCGTCGCGGATGATCTGCTCGTTCATCGCTTTCGTCCAGCCGTAGGGGTTCGTCAGCCCAACGCCGACGGGGTGCGTCTCCGCGATCAGCGGGGTCTGCGGGTCGCCATAGACCGTCGCCGACGAACTGAAGACGAGCCGGGTCACGTCGCGCTCGCGCATCAGGTCGAGCAGCACGAGGGTCGAGTCGAGGTTCACGCGGTAGTAGCGGGTGGGCTGCTCGACCGACTCCCCCACGGCTTTCAGACCAGCGAAGTGGATCACGGCATCGAACGCGATGCCGTCGAGCCCGGCACGGGTGGCGTGCGGGTCGGTGAGGTCGGCCTGCACGAAGGTGATCTGCTGCCCCGTGAGTTCCTCGACCCGGCGCACCGACTCGCGGCTGCTATTCGAGAGATCGTCAAGCACGACCACCTCGTGCCCCTGCTCAAGCAGAACGAGAGCCGTGTGACTGCCGATGTACCCGGCACCGCCGGTGAGCAAGACGCGCATGTTCACCATGCTATCGGGGCACTCGCATCACCTGTGTGTTGGCTATGTCAGAGGGCAGCCTTCGTCTCCAGCTTCGCACTCTTCATCCGAGCACTGTCCGAGTGCAGGAACACGAAGAGGCCCATCAGCATCAACACAAACGCCAAACACCCGAGCAACCAAACGGTCATTGGTTGCAGGGGCATGCTCCACCACCACTCGATGTCGGCGTTGAGGTTGAACGACGAATCCCCCAAACCCGAGATATATCTCCGCATGTTGTTGTGCAGCGAGAGTGCATAGGCCAGCGCAATCCCGGCGAAAATCACGCCCGTTTGTAACCTGTTCAGTCCGAGGGTGTCGCTGGTGAAGCCCACCACGACCACGCTGACACAGATCACCACAAGCGGGAGCAGGTACCGAGGCTGCACCTGGTCACCGACGCGAGCGTACAAGCCATACAGCACATAGAGGGGAACCGCAATGAGCGCGAGCAACGTCAACGAGATGGCGATTCCCTTGCGCCAATTCGTCACTTGCAGCCCCCAGAGCACCACTGCGAACAGCAACCCGATCATCACTACCCACACCGAGTTGGGCACCGGCGTATCGAGCCATCCAAGCGCCCACGTGCCGGTGCCGCCCGTCCACAGCCAGGGAAGATCAAGGAAATTGGCCAGCACCGTGCCCCACTGCGAGACCGGCTCAACCGGATCGGCGCTGGATCCACCCGCACCCGCTAGCCCGACCGCGGCCCCGGCCGTTGCTGCGCCGGTGGATTGCGTGGCAGTCAGGAAGAAGAATGCGCCGATGATGATGAGTCCCAGCGGAAGGAGCGCCCGTTTCAGCCAGCTTCGGCTCTTCTCAAACGCGAGGATCGCCGCGATGACCCCACCGAAGGCCACGTAGACCGCCGAATCCCCCCGCGCACCAGCACCCATCGCTCCCAACACCACGGCGAGGGCGGCGAGCGCCGCGGCTCTCGGCCGCGATGCTGCGGTGAAGAAGCCGTATGTGGCGATCCACACAGTGAGACCGGCGAGCACTGCCCAACTACTCGGGTTGACACTCGGAATGATGAACACCCCGAGCGGAACCAGCGTGACGAGCGCACCCCAGATGATCGGGCCGCGTTGCCCCGGCCTCAGGAGGGCGATGATCGCCGATACGGCCCCGACGAACACCGCAGCGTTGAAGAGACGCATGAGTACGGTCGAAACTGCGATGTCAGGGCTCGCGAACATGCCCATCACCGCATAAAACACCGGCGGGTAATGACCGGTGAAATTGCCCCGCGAGGTACTGACGTCGGTCTCGTCCGTCACCCAGCACGCGGCGCTCTTCTCGGCAGAGCCCCAGAAACAGTCCGATGCTTCCACCAGGCGTTCCGGCACGACTCGTTCGTCCTCGGTATCGCCTGGAGCGCAGAGGTCAGCTCGCTCGCCCCACGCGCACCAGATGCTCGCAAGATGGTAATCGTCGTCGGGGGCCGCGCCGACCGGCGACGCGATCGCCCAGGCACCCAAACCGATGAAGGCGAACACCGCGGTGGCCACGGCTAGGGCGAATCGTTGCCACCGGCGTAACTTCATGCGTGCGCGCTCCTCGTTCAGCTCTGCGTGTGCTGCAAGAATGCTATCCGAGCTGATGCAGACGAGACCGAGAAGACCCGCAGCCTCACCGTCTGCCAGCGAGGCGAAGCAGGAAGGTGCGCTGCGCCTCGGTGTGTCGCCAGAACGTCGTGTGGCGCAGTCGACCCACGTAGCGCTTCGCTTGCGACCTGAGCGGGGAGCTCCGCAGCTCGCGGTCCGCCGCGGGCGCCGGGGCAACGCAGAAATCGATGAGCGGGCGCAGTGTCCTGCTCCAGGTGAAGGTCTCCCCGAATGTCCGCACGCGACCTGAGGTAGCTGCGAGATCGGGTCCATAGAGCACCGACTCGATGGCCAGCGCAAGCCCCTCCACGTCTTCCGGCGCAACGACCGCACCCAGCTCGTGCTCACGAATGAGCCCCGCGAACGTATCACCATCGGTCGCTACGATCGGCAGGCCGGCCCACAGGTAATCGAGGATCCGAGTTCGAAAGCTGAACGCGGTTTCGACGTGCTCGAAGTGGGTACTCACGCCGAGATCGGCGTCGAGCAGGTAGTTCACCCGATCGTCGTAGTCCACCCACTCGGTATTGAAGAAGACGTGCGAGTCTCGCAACCCGAGGTCATCGGCGAGTTGCATCGCTGCGGCCGCCATGCGCATGGCCGGAACCTCGGGGTTTGGATGCTTGACTCCGAGAAAATACAGTCGAAGCTTCGGGTGGCGATCCACCAGTTGCGCCACCGCTCGAATCAGAGTGAGCGGATCAAACCAGTTGTAGATCCCTCCTCCCCAAATGATCACTTGATCGTCAGGGGCGATGCCCGGCACCGCCCCCTTGATCGCGTGGCGAGTGTGCTCGGCGGGTGTGTCCGAGATGCCGAATGGGGCGACGTCGAGCAGCTGGCGCAGGCTCGGGTCGCGGTCGTAGTTCGGCGGGTTGATCCGCGCGAGGCTTGCCAGGTGCCCCAGCCAGAAGTCTCGCTGCTTTTCAGATGCGCACAGCATGTAGTCGGCGAGTTCCAACTGCACATTCAGTACTTCTGAGATGTACTTCGTCTGCTTCACCCGGTTGCGCGGGGCATGGTCCTTGCCCTGCTCAAGAAACTCCAGGTGCATGGGGTCATAGATATCGGCAACGATGATGGTGTCGGTGGTGCGGATCCACGGGAACGTCGAGAGCGTATACCCCTGGAAGACCAGCACTTCGCACCAGTCCACGAGCGTGCGCAGCGCGGCCTCGTCAACGGCGGCGACGAGAAACTCCCCGTGTTGCAGCGTTGAACCCTGGGTCGAGACCAGGCGCACATCGCACACGGCGTGCAGCGCCTTCGCCATCTCCCAGGCCCGAATCGCGGGCCCGGCCATCTTCGCCCCGAGCACATCACCCGTCACCACGAGCACGCGAGTGCGTGCACGGCGGCGGCTGGATTCCGCGCCCGGAGACGGTGCGGCTGAAGGTTCGGTGCCTGTGCTCATCGGAATCATCCTAGCCAGGAGGCCCCGCTACCTCGAAGATCCCTCACCTCGGCCCGACGTGCTGTGCCCACCCGGTCGGACCACACACACTCAGTCAGCGAGCCCGGCGAGCCGTGCCTGCAAGGCAAAGTCGGGAACCTGAGACACCACCTCATCGAAGGATCCCTTGCCACGAATACGCCCCCTGTCGAGGTAACACACCTGATCGTATTCACGGATGGTGGCGAGCCGGTGGGCGACCGTGATGAACGTGACCTCGCCCTGCAACTCACGCATGGACTGCGTCACCCGGCTCTCGGTGGCGGTGTCAAGGGAACTGGTGGCCTCATCCATCACCATGACCAGCGGGTCTGAGTAGAGGGCCCTGGCGATACCGATCCGCTGCTGCTGGCCTCCCGAGATCGCGTCGCCGCGCTCGCCGATGCGCCGGTTGAGCCCATCTGCGCCTCTCGCCAACGCGCTCAGATGAGCGCGTTCGAGTGCACGGTGCACCCGAACCGGATCGTACTCCGCCTCCCAGGTGAGCGCGACGTTCTGCGCGAGGGTCCCGTCGAAGAGCGCCACGCGCTGCGGCACGTATCCCACACGCCTGCGCCACTGGGCAAGCACCTCTGGCAGCGGAATGTCGTCGAGGAACAGTCCACCGCTCGTGGGCTCGCTGAGCCCCAGGAGGATGTCGATGAGGGTCGACTTGCCGGCCCCCGAGGGCCCGACAACCGCCAGACTCGACCCGATGGGGATCGTGAGCGAGATCCCGTCAAGCACGTCTTCCTCTGCGTCCGGGTAGCGAAAGCTCACCCCACGAAGTTCCAGCTGCCGCGGCGCCGCCGGGAGTACCCGAGGGTCTGCAACGATCCGCTCGACCTTATCACCTGGCTGATCTTGAGTCAGTTCCCGGATCACGTCGAGCGCGTACACCTCGTTTGCGGCGGCGGAGGTGAGACACGATTGGATTCCGTTCAAGGCCGGGAGCACACGGAAACCGGTGACCGCGAACAGGCCGATTGCGACAGTGGCTCCCCCCAGCCCACCCATGACGTAGGCGACCCCACCAATCAGCAAGACCCCGAGGATCAATGCAGCCTCGAACGCATACTTCGGCACCTGACTGAGGAACGCCATGTCGGCCCGAGCATCGGTCGCGACCCGTCGCTCACGCGACACGACCCCACTGATCTCCCCCAGCTTGTTGCGGAGAGTCACCTCTTTGAGCGCGTCCACCATCTCGGTCATGATCGTGGCGATGCGATAGACCAGGTTTCGGTTGGTCTCGCCAGCACGCTTGGCCTTGCGACCCACCAGCCGGGTCATGAACAGGGCGACCCCGAGGAGATAGACCATCGCGATCAATGCGGTCACCGGTTGCGCGATAACCAGCACCAGAATGGTGGCGAAGAACGTCATCACATTGCCGGGAATCATCGAGATCTGCAGCAAGAAACCCAGGTTGGTATTTGCCATCGAAGTGTCGACGATTCGCGTGACCTCGGGTGTGCTGAGCTGTGAACGACGTTCCCAACTCGAATGAATGTAGGAACTGAAGAGACGGTCGCCGACCTCAAGCTCATAGCGAGCGAACCGACGCGTGGCCCTGCGATGGAGCACCAGCGCAAAGACGCTCTTCGACACGAACAACACGCAGATCGCCACGACCAGGGCCGGAGTGGCCGACTGCGGCACCTCGCCGATCACGGGAAGTTCGAGACCACGGCCTGTGGCGATCGGCGCGCTGACCACGATGATCAGTGCGAGCGCGACAGAGTCTAGGATCGCGAGCATCCCCGTGAGTACGGAGTACCCGACATAGAAGCGCTTCGATCCCGTGGGGAGCACTTTGAACAGCTCGTTGAGCGTGTTCCACAGGCTTTTCACCGATCGATCCTCCGTAGCTTCCTCGTGCCGCCGAGCCTACTCTGCCCCTGGCTGTGAACCGCGGCGGGCGCTGTGCGCCGCCACATCCTGAGTCTGGAGCAGGAACACCGCATCTATCAATGTATTCCTCATGCCGATACGATCCAGACAACGTCAGCTACTCAGTCAGGGAGATCCGATGACAGTCCTCAAGCGCGTCTCCTCCTTCGCCATACTCGGCCTCGCGGCCGCCACCATATTGTCAGTTTCTGCGTGCATTACGTCTGCTCCTCGGGCGCCAGACGAGGGCCCTGCACCCACGCAGACGGCTCCTACCATCCCCGCGTCGGCAGCGGAACTGATCGGTGTGTGGCGGGCACCGGAACCCGCAAACCAAAATGCGTTCGTGGAGTTCACCGACTTCGGGCAGTGGCGCGCATCTGATGGCTGCAACAACACATCGGGGGGATGGACGCTCGAGACGGACGGAACGTTCAACAGTCTCGGGGCTGGCGCGATGACCCAGGTTGGCTGCAACAACGTCCCGATCCCCGAAGGCGTGGCCAGCGCCGAATCGATGCACATCGACGCGAACGGCCGGCTCATCGTCCGCGGCACTGATCGAAAAGTCATGGTTCTGGCTCGCGAGAGCACCGGAGCGCCATCATTGGTGGGACGATGGGCGGGGCCAGGCTCGGCGTCAGAACTCGTCATCATCGACTTTTTGCAAGACGGCAGCTGGGCCGGGCGCTGGGGCTGCCACGAGTTCACGGGCACCTGGGAATTGGGCATTTCTGAAGATCTCTACGCGAGATACCTCACCTCGGCGAGCTTAGTAGGTGCTGGTCCGGTGTTACTCAGCATCGGCTCGGCACCCGCCGAGGAACTCCCGCAGTGTGTCGACGGCACCATCCCCAATTTCCCCCTCGCCTATGACACCGGGTATTGGTTCCAGATGACGCAGGACTCATTCTGGATACTCCCGGTTCTCGGCACAACGGACATACCTTCGGTCATCCCCACCTACTATCGTTTGGCGGCCGGCGAGCAGGACTGAAAACTCATTTGCGCGCGCGTTGAGGGCTGAGAATGGCGGATCACGCCGCGGCTAGAATGGAGCCATGCTGCCGGTTTCGTTCTGCTTCGCACTTACACGCTCAGATACTGATCGATCGGCGAGCAGTCGATGAAGCCGCGGCTGCTGATTCTCTCCTTTTATGACATCAGCATCGACCCGCGGGTCATGAAGCAGGTCCGCAGGTTCGCGAATGACTACGATGTGACCACCTGCGGCCCCGGGCCTCGCCCACATCCCCTTGTGACGCACGTTGAACTGGATCCGAGTTTTGTGCCACATCGGGGGCGAATGAGGCAGTACCTCGATGAACGGGCACGAGAGCGTGAGAACTTTGCGTGGACGTACCGTCGTCTCCCCATCGTGGTGCAGACTCGTCAGCTCCTTTCTGGCAAGCAGTTTGATGCAGCAATCGCGAATGATGCGGACGCAGTTGGCATCGCATCTGAGCTGGTCGGTGCGAAGCGAGTCCATGCTGATCTTCATGAGTTCTTCCCTGGCCTCCCGCAGCCTGACAGCAAGCTCGGGCGCCGCCAGACACGGTACTGGGAGTGGCTGGTACGCACGCACTGTGCACCAGCGGCTTCCGCGACAACGGTGGGCAAACTGATCGCCGAGCGCTACGTGGCTTATGGAGTGCACAGTGGGGTCGTGACGAATGCGTCCCCCCCGCAGCGGTTGGCGGCGCACACAACCCGATACCCGATCCGCCTCGTACACAGCGGGAATCCTTTTCGAGATCGGGGCCTCGAGTCGATTATGCGCGCGGTTGCACGCACCCAGGTCGAGGTGACCCTTGACCTCTATCTCATGAAGCAGAACGTTGCTGAGTTGGCCGAGGTCGTGGAGCTTTCGGCCATGCTGGGCCCACGTATTACCGTGCACGACCCGGTCACCCAAGATCGGCTCATTGAGACACTCAATACGTATGACGTCGGCATTCACGTCCTGCCCCCCACGAGCGAAAACAATGCCCTGGCGTTGCCCAATAAGTTCTTTGATTTCGTTCAGGCACGCCTCGGCGTCATCGTTGGCCCATCACCCGAGATGGCCCTTACTGTGCGGGAACACGACCTCGGTTGGGTCACCGAGTCATTTGAGGAGGATGCAATCGTGCGGGTCCTTGACTCGCTGACCCCATCAGCGGTCGACGCACGAAAGCACGCCTCAGATGCCGCGGCATTCGAACTCTCTGCGCAGACTCAGGTTGAAGGCTGGGCAGACGCAATCGCGCAGATCGTCAAGACGCAGGGAACCCGCTCGTGAGTCCACGCATTTTGATCGTTTCGTTCACCGACATCGGTCGAGACCCGAGGGCGATCAAGCAAGTTCGCGCCGCGTTGGAGGTGGGACAGGTCACCACGTGCTCGTTCGGGCCCTCACCGCATCCGGACGTCGAGCACATCCAGCTCGACCCAGCGGGATTCTACGCCACCGGAAGGCTGATGCAGTTCCTCGACACTCAGGCCCGTGAGCGAGAGGCCTTCGCCTGGTCGTACCGGCGGATCCCCTATGTGCGGCAAGCGGCGGCCGCGTTGCGAGGCCGAACGTTCGACGCTGCCATCGCGAACAATGCGGATGCCGCGCGTCTCGTCACCGGGCGGGTACCGCGCAATGCGCTCCACGTGGACCTGCACGAGTACTTTCCGGGGCTCGTTTTTGACGATGGAACGGAAGAGGCCCACCGCCAGCAACGGTATCTGAATTGGTTGCATGATCGTGCGGTGCGGGGAGTCTCGTCCACGAGCGTTGTCTCTCCGCTCATTGCCGAGCAGTACCGTGAGCTCGGCATCGACCCCACTGTGGTCACGAACGCCGGACCCTCCTGGGAGCTTGCCGCGTCACCGGTGAGTACCCCGATCCGCTACGTCCACAGCGGAAACTCACAACCTGGCCGCGGGTTGCGGCGAACCATGCGCGCGATCGCGCGCGCAAAGAGAGATGTCACCCTCGATCTGTACCTCGTACCAAATGATCCGCTATTTCACAGGGGACTCGTCGATCTCGCAGCGCAACTCGGGGATCGAATCACTATCCACCCGGCAGTTCCACAGGCTGAGATCGTGCCAACGCTGAACCAACATGACGTGGGCATCTTCGTCCTCCCTCCGACGACGTTGAACAGCAAGTATGTGCTTCCCAACAAGTTCTTCGACTTTGTTCAAGCTCGCCTCGGAGTCTTGACCGGACCGTCCCCAGAGATGGCCGGGCTCGTGACACGGCACCAACTGGGACGGGTCACCTCCGGTTTCGAAGAAGACGACATCGTCGCGGCAGTCGAGTCGTTCGATGCCTCTGAGGTGGGTGCTGCCAAACTAGCGTCCGCTCGCGCAGCCGCAGAACTCTCCGGCGACAGCCACCATCACTTCTGGGTACAGACCGCCCGCCGCCTGCTCCACGAAAACGAGAGGGGAACCCCGTGAAAGTCTTGAGTGTTGTCGGGGCACGCCCCCAATTCGTGAAGCTCGCTCCCATCGATCACGCGATGCGCGAAGCGGGTGTCGAACACGTCATCGTGCACACCGGTCAGCACTACGACCCCATGCTTTCCGACGTGTTCTTCACCGAGCTCGGCATCAGTGCTCCGAATGTGCATTTGGGGATCGGCAGTGGATCACACGGAGCGCAGACGGGCTCAATGCTCACCGCACTCGATCCCATTCTCGACGAGCATCAGACCGATTGGGTGCTGGCGTATGGAGACACGAACTCCACCGTCGCTGCGGCGCTGAGCGCAGTGAAAATGCACCTCCCCTTGGCCCATCTCGAGGCGGGGTTGCGGAGCTTCAATCGGCGGATGCCGGAAGAACACAACCGGGTCGTCACGGACCACGTTGCGGACCTGCTGCTTGCGCCCACGGAAGTCGCGATGGGCCACCTCGCGCACGAGGGTCTCGCAGCGAGATCGGTACTCGTGGGCGATGTGATGACCGACGTGCTGCTCTCTGCACGCGACAGGGTATCGCAGCGAAATTCCTCACTATTCGGTGACCTCGCTGGGCCTGGCGAATACTACTTGGCAACCCTTCACCGCGCCGACAACACGGACGATCCTGAGCGCCTGGCTGAGATTGTTTCGGCGCTGGCCGCGCTCGATTCCCCGGTGATTCTGCTCGCCCACCCGCGACTCATCGCGAAGGCCGCCAGCCACGGCATTGAGCTCGCACGCGGAATGCTGCACCCCCACGCGCCACTGGGATACAACGATTTGGTGGCGGCAGCGCTCTCAAGCGCGGGGGTCATCACCGACTCCGGCGGTCTCCAAAAGGAGGCCTTCCTGCTTCGGGTGCCCTGCACCACTCTCCGCACCGAAACCGAGTGGACGGAAACGATCGATCTGGGCTGGAACGTACTCGCCCAAACGCACAGCGAAATCGTCGCGGCGGTCACCCGCCCCCGCCCGGCAGACACCGAGGCGGTGCCCTACGGTGACGGTCACGCCGCGCAACGAGTGGTCGCAGAGTTGCTCGACCGCGCCCGATGACTCACGGGGCCACTCCGGACGTTCGATAGGATCGAACCCATGCGTATCGCCGTCGTGGCGCTCGGCAAGATCGGGCTCCCTCTCGCCACTCAGTTCGCCACGTCGGGGCACGAAGTCATCGGGGTGGATCTCAACCCGAACACCGTTCGCTCCGTCAACGAGGGCGTGCCCCATTTCCCGGGCGAAGCCCATCTGGCCGAAAAGCTCAGCGCGGTCGTTGCCAGCGGGCGGCTCCGGGCTACCACGGATTTTGCTGAGGCGATTCCAGGTGCTGACGTGGTCGTCGTCGTTGTGCCCCTGGTGGTTGACGAAGAAACGAGCCTCCCCGATTTCACCTGGATGGACGCGGCAACTTCCTCGATCGCACAGCACCTCACACCCGGCACTCTCATCAGCTACGAGACCACCCTCCCCGTCGGCACCACGCGCGGCCGGTTCACGCCGGCGCTTGAGGCGGAGTCTCGGCTCATCGAGGGCAGCGACTTCCACGTCGTGTTCTCTCCCGAGCGCGTGTACTCTGGCCGAATCTTCGCGGATCTCCGCAAGTATCCCAAGCTCATCGGTGGCCTGTCTCCCGAGGGTTCGCGTCGGGCACGGGAATTCTATGAGGCGGTGCTGCAGTTCGATCGACGTGATGACCTCACCACTCCCAACGGGGTCTGGGACCTCGGCTCTGCCGAAGCCGCGGAGATGGCAAAACTCGCAGAAACCACGTACCGCGATGTCAACATTGGCTTGGCGAATCAGTTCGCGTTGTATGCGGCAGCACACGACATTGATGTCCATGCTGTGATCGCGGCCTGCAATACGCAGCCCTTCAGCCACATCCACCAGCCGGGTATCGCCGTCGGGGGGCACTGCATTCCGGTGTACCCGCGACTGTATCTGAGCACAGACCCGCACGCCGATATCGTCAGCACCGCTCGCGCCGCCAACGCGTTGATGCCAGAGCGGTTAGTCAGCGACGGAGAACGCCTGCTCGGCTCATTTGCGGGCATGCGGGCCGTAGTGCTCGGCGCCTCCTACCGAGGTGGGGTCAAGGAGACCGCGTTTTCTGGTGTCTTCCCGACGGTCAAGGCACTTCGCGATCGGGGCGCCGAGGTCTCCGTGCACGATCCGCTCTACAGCAATGAGGAGCTCCTGAGCTACGGGTTCGAGTCGTTCACGCTCGGTAGTCCCATCGATCTGGCAGTGCTGCAGACCGACCATGCCGAGTACCGCGGCCTGGGTGCGAACGATTTCCCCGGCATTCGGCTCCTGATCGACGGGCGTAACGCCACCGATCCCGCACTGTGGACGGGAGTGGCTCGGCTTGTGGTGGGATCGCCTCCAACAGGGCTGCCCGCCTAGCCCAACTCCCGTCGTCGAGCCTCGAGACACTTCGCGAGTCTCAGCTCGCGCTCATCGTGCTCATCGCGCGCATGCCAGCCCACAGGGTGCGCAGCGGTGCCTGCCGATGCAGTGCCAGCAAGAGGTTCTTGGGGAAGGCTCCGTCAACCGAACGATAGTTCCATCGCGCATCCAGCAAGTGCAGGATGCGCTCACCGTTGGGCGATGCTGCCTCGAGCTCATCCAGAACACGTCGATCAGCCCGCGCGAGCAGGCCCACACCCCCGGGCGCCCATACCGCAAGCCGATCCAGTACCTCGCGCAGCCCCTCGCGATGTGCCAGCAGCCCCTCGTCACTGCGCAGCCGCGCCAAGACGGCATCAAAGAAGTGGACGCGCAGAATCTTCACCGCCAGGGCGGTGCGGCCTCGCGCGCTGAGGGACCCGAACCAGGGCTGAGATTCGATCGCATCGAGAAACGCGAAATCGTCGGCCACGCTGCGCGGTGCGAACGTCACCCGATCACTCGCATCCTCATGCACCACATACGGTGGCCCGACCAGGTCGTAGGCGATGGCTCGGCCCGTGAACCACAGGGTCGCCGAAAAGGCGAGGTCCTCGCCGGAAGCCAAGCCCTCTGTGAATCTCAGTTGCGGAAACCGCTCACGGTCGACCAGGCCCAGTGGCGCACTCCGATATGCCAGTCTGTCTTTCACCGGATCCAGCGAGCGCTGACGTCGGCCCATGCGCACCGGCGGATATGGATCGTTTCCGCGTGCACCCATGCGGATTCTCGTGATCACGGTGGATGCATCGGTCTCCCGCTGCAGGGCGAGCCACGAATCAATGGCGCCCGGCGCGAGCTCGTCGTCAGACCCGATGACGGTCACGAAGCGGGCCGTGGCGGCATCGAGCCCGTGATTCATCGGGCCAGCTGGCGAGTGGATCCCGTCGTGCAGCGACAGCAGCCGCACTCGCTGATGCGACGCGTATTCGCCGAGGTTCGACCGAATGATCTCTGGATCGATGTTGTGAGCTACGACGCTCACCCGCACCGGAGCGCTCGTGTGATCGACGATTGAAGCAACCGCCCGCGCGATGGGGCGAGTCGAACTGTGCACGGCAATCACTGCATCAACGATCGGAGCATCCATGATGCCTGATCTTATCGGTAGGATAAACGGCGTTACATTCACCCGGCGAAAGGTTAATGCGCTGTCTTCCTCTCACGTGCTCGCGCAGAAGACACGCCGACTCGACGCGCTGACCGGCCTGCGCTGGTGGGCCGCTTTCGTGGTGTTCTTCTACCACATGAGGGTGTTTGCCCCGCTTCCGGGGCCAGCGACAGCTGTCTTTGACTACGGCTACCTGGGTGTCACTTTCTTCTTCGTGCTGTCGGGTTTCGTGCTCACCTGGTCGGCACGACCCGCGGTGCCCACCTCAACCTTCTATTGGCGCAGGTTCGCGCGGATCTGGCCGCTCCACATCGTCGCGTTGGCGCTGGCCATCCCCGTCTTTTATACCCTGAGCGCCATCCCCGAGGGGAGCTTCCTGAAGCCCTTCGACCTCGGTATCCTGCTCATTTCTGTTCTTCTCCTCCAGGGATGGTCCAGCAATCCGGTCATCCTCTTTTCGGGGAATCCGGCCGCGTGGACGCTCACCTGTGAGGCCTTCTTCTATGCGCTGCATCCGTGGATCTCGCGAGTGCTGGTGCCTCTGGCCACTCGCGGCGCCCTGCTCTTCGCCGCCGGCACGGTCATCTACGCGTTCGGATACCGAATCGGCATGGTGCTGTGGCCGGGATCGATCCTCGGGCTCCTCCCACTGCCCGTGGAACGGCTGCCGGAGTTCGTGCTGGGAATGGCCCTGGCGTGGGCAATGCGCAACGGTTGGCGTCCGCGGTTCCACCCCATCGTGGGAGTGGGATCAATGGCCGCCGTGATCGTCGTGTTGGTGCTCATCAATAACGGCTACCTGGACGCATTCCCTCTGCTTCGCCAACTTCCGGCGTTCACGAACGAACTGTTCACCGTCGCATGTGCCCTTGCCATCGTCTCGTTGGCCGCGCAAACGCTCCGTGACAAGAAGTCATTCTTCGAGTCGAAACTGCAAATCAAGCTCGGTGAATGGTCGTTCGCCTTCTACCTCATCCACGCAACGTTCATCTACCTTGCCCTGAGAATCTTAGGTCCGCAGCCACCGAGCTGGCGAAACCTCGGCTGGCTTCTTGCCATCCTCGCGGTCGATCTGATTGCTGCCTGGGCGCTGCATTCCTTCCTCGAACGTCCGGTCGAGAAACGGATGCGGAAGTGGAAAGATACCCGAGATCAGGCCCGGTTGGCACAGCCTTCAGCCTGAGCCGCGGATCCACCCTTCGAGCAACGCATTCGCACTCAGCCGCCCATCGTGCACGGCAGCCACAAACCCTGGCCCACGCGCGGCGATTGCGCGGGAGCGTTCGCGATCGGTGATGAGCTCGGTCAACACGGCTGCCAGCGTGTCTGGGGTTGCCTCGACGATGGGTAACTCGTGGCCGCAGTCGTTGCGCACTCGCTCGCGAACGCTGGGAAGCACATGTCCGACGACCACCCGGCCCGCCGCCATGGCCTCGCACGCGGCCACCCCGTATGAACCCAGTCGGAACTGATCGAGCACGATATCGGCCCCCGCGTACAGCGCTGGCATGTCGGCGGCAGCCGCACCCGTCACCGGTTGGTACTCGATCAGCCCCTGACTGCTCAGTGCCTGCACCACGGGCGCGATGAGGTGGGTGCCCTTCTGCACCGCTGAGCTCGAGACGTGCAATACCCGCGGAATCGGGCGGGTGAACGGCTCCCCGGCGGCAAACGGGGTTGCGTCCACGACGACCGGACACCATCGTGCCCACGGCACATCATCGATGAGATCCGGAGTGGAGACGAATGTGGGTCGACGCAGGTCCGCGAGCAACCGATGATTGGCCAGCGCATCAGCCTGCAGGGTGTCGGTGCGAGGATCTTGGGGGTACGGCGACCACGGGGTCCGGGTAGCGTGCGCGGCTGGGTCGCGAATATCGGTGCCGTGACACAGGAAAGCCACACTGATTCCCCGCTGCTCCAGTGCCGCGATTTCCTTCCGCAGATCGCGATCGAAACGTCTCCCGAAGATCGAGCGCTCCGCCTCCACGAGCACGTGGGTGAAGCTGGTGACCACGGCCCACTCGGCCTCGGCCCATTCGGCTGAGGCGTTCACCGATGCGATCGGAACGTGCGTGTCTGCAGCGAAGCCGAATCCACCCGGAATCTCCACGGCCATATTCCGCGCGCCGATTCCCGAGTCTGCCCGTTCGACGGCTCGCGCCCAGGCGTAGCCCTGACCTGAATAGTTGGTCGGGGCAATGTACAGACGCACTGCTTGCTCGGGCACGGAGGTCGGCTCCGGATCCTTCCCCCGCAACAGACGGCCAGCGAGTCGTCCCACGAAGCCATCCGGGTTACGCGCGACGGATTCCATCATGCGGTTGACCCAGCCGGGCAACGATGCGCGTCGGCGCATGAGCCAATCTGTGATCCTATTGAGCATCCGAGCCATTGGCGTTTCCCTTCAGGGTCAGAAGCACGCCCGCCACACGGTCAGCCACCGCGACCATCGAGTGCTCGGCCGCGGTCCAACGGCTCAGGGCTTGCCGGTGCTCTGCGCGCACCGGGTCGTCAGCCAGCTCACTCATCGCCAGGGCGATCGCGCCCTCGTCGTAGGCGCAGCTGAGGCCCGCACGCACGTGTTCGTTCGCCGAGTCAATGAGGTCGGCAGTGGGCCCCGGCCCCGCAAACAGCACCGGACATCCTGCCGCCAATGAGGAGAAGGCTTTTGAGGCGTAGGAGTACTCGTACACGGTACCGGGCTTGATGGTCGCCAGGCTCGCGACTGCGGCTCCCAGATGCGGGAGGAGTTCGGCTGGCGAAACGGGGTCAAGATACTCGATGCTCGCCGTCACCCCCAATTCGGCGGCTCTGGACTCGACGAGTGGCCGTTCGACCCCATTGCCGACGAAGCGGAGCGTGTACCCGGGATGGGATTGCAGGAACTTGGCGAATGCTCCGACGAGGACCTCTGCACCGTGCGCGGGCGCATAGCTTCCCGCGTAGACGAAGAGCCGCTGCGGCTCACCCGCCTCGTAATGGAACTCCTGCATATCGGCCCCAAAGCCCGTCACCGTGACGGGCCGCACCACGCTAAAGGCTCGAACGCGAGTGGCGACGCCCTGCGAAATGGTCACCGTGTGAGCCGCGCCCCGCAGCGCGAGCCCTTCGACCCAGCGCAGCACCCGCACGACGAGCGGCGAAACCGGCTCCAGCTGAGCCGCGTCTGACCAGATATCTGCGGCGTCGTACACGTAGGGCATGCGGCGCACTGCACACACCATCCGCACCACCGCACCAGTAGTCGGAGGTGGCTCCACCAGCACCACGTCGGCCCGCCGAGCGAACAACAGCCGAAACACGAGTGGAAGGTCAAAGCTCAGGTACTGCACGATGCCCCGCACATACCCGTTCGCATCACGCAGCACCGGGAAGGTACGGATGCGTTCGCCTCGGGAACCCGCCACACTCCCGCGGGGCGGGGCCGCGGTCAGCACATCCACCCGGTGCCCGTCGCTGAGCAGCCGATCTGCCACCGCCCCCAGGAACAAGGAAGCGGCCGACGGTTCGGGTCGATAAATGCGGGAGACGATCATGACGCGCATGTCACTTCTCCAGGAATTCACGCAACAGCACGGTCGAGGAGAAGTCGCCGTTGTGCAGCCGTCGCACGTACTCCGGCCCCTGAGCGGCCAGGTCCCGGTAGTGCTGGCGCCGATCCACTATGTCGCGCATCACCTGCTCGAGACTGTCGATGGTGACCTCAGGGATCGGAATGGCCATTCCTGCCTGCGCACCCACTTCGGCTCGTACCTCTGCGGTGAGGTAGGTGAGCACCAGTCTGCCCGAAGCCATTGCCTCACACGCACCAACCCCGTAGTCTCCGATGCGGAACTGGTCAAGCACGATGTCGGCATCCGCGAATACGTCGGGCATCGCGGCGTGCGAGATCCCCTCGAGTTCGACGTATTCGATCAGCCCCTCGGCGTGCAGGCGTCGCAGTACCGGCCGAATGAGATCCGTGCCCTTGACATGCGTCTGGGTCGGGGCATGCACCACACGTGGCCGCTCACGCACCAGCACTGGGCGCTCAGTCGCCCACACCTCCGGCTCAATGACCACCCCGAGCAGGTGTGCCCGAGGGAGGTCCGAAAGCAGCCCAGGGGTTGAGACGAACGTGGGGGCATCGAGGTCGGCAATGAGGGCAAGGTTCTCTGCGACGGTCTGCTCAATCCGATCGACGGGAGCCCACGCAGACGCGCCTGCACCAAAGTGCGAGTACTTCGTCTGTGCGAGATGCGAGGAGGGCAGGCGAACATCGGTGCCGTGGCCCACCACGCCGACGCTGACACCGGCGGCACGGATCACCTCGACCTGACGCCGGACATCACCGCCAAACATGCCCCCCAGAATCGGAAAGCATGCCTCAATGAGCACGTGCGTGTAGCTGCGCTCGATCTCAGCAAGCATCGATTTCTGCCAGGCTCGAGAGTGCTCAGATGTGCGCCAGGTGACGAGATGATCTGCACTGTAGCCAAACGGATTATTGCCCGTATGCACGTAGTTGCGGGCTGAGACGACTCCAGTCGACTCCAGGGCGCGAGCCCAGCGGTAGCCCTGGCCCGCGTAGTTCACCGGTCCGATCAGCACCCGAAACTGCTTGGTGACATCGGGTACCGGGGCGGGCGGAGGCGTGACCCCCTGGAGCCGGTCAACGCCGGACGCGATGGCATCCTGCAGGCACTTCGGAACCAGGCGCCAAACTCGTTCAGCGATCGGATGCATCGCGCGCCACCTTTCGTTCTCGTTCAATCCAGTGCGTCCGCAGCACCTCCGCGGATCGGCGCCCATCGTGGATCTCTCGCACAAACTCGAGCCCCTGCGCACGAAAGCCAGAGAGGTCATCGCGAGCGGCAAGACCACGCAACACCGATTCAATGCTCTCTGGATTCGCCTCCACGATGGGGAGGGCACGCCCCGTGTGCTGCGACACGAGATCTCTCACGGCATCGCTGACATGCCCCACGACCACGGCACCGGCAGCCATCGCCTCGCATGCCGCAACCCCGTACGAGCCGATACGCAGCTGATCGATCACGACATCAGCCTGCTGAAACACCTCCGGCATCTCGGCCGAGGGCACACCGCGCAGGAGATCGAGCGCGATCACACCCTCAGACGCGAGCCGCTCAAGCACCGGCATCATCAGTTCGGTTCCCTTGACCGCGCCGACCGAGGGCGCATGGGCCACACGCAGGGGGCGACTCATTGCGTCCCGATGTGGGGTGTGCCAGCGCCCGGGCTCGATAACGACCGGGCACCACTGTGCATCGGGCAGGTCACGCAGGAGGTCGGGCGTCGACACGAACACTGGCGCTCCGAAACGGGAGAGCAGCGCGATATTGCGGGCGGCGAGCGCTTCCAAGCGCGGCACGTAAATATCCGTATCGGCAAAATGGGACCAGGGGTTGGAGCGCACGTGCCGTGACGGCAACCGTACATCCGTGCCATGAGCCATGAACGCCACGTCCACCCCCCGTTGACGGAGCGCCTCGGCTTGGGATTCCACCGATCGGCCCAGCAGGCGACCAAATATCGGTTCTTCAGCCTCGATCAAGACGTGTGTCGCGCCAGCGGCCGCTTCGAACTGTCTGTGTTGCCAGTCCGGATCATTGTGGAATGTCGCGACCGGTACGATCAGGTCTGCCGGAAATGAGAACCCGCCCGGCACGTCGATGGCGGCGCTTCTTGCTGAGAGATCTGGGAGTTCAGCTTCGAGGGATCGTGCCCAGGCGGTGGCCTGACCGGAGTAGTTGACGGGGGTGATGAGGACACGTCGAGCACAGGGGGCAAAGCTCGTGGCAGGCACGCTTCCCCGAGGTGCGGGCTTTCCCATCCGCCGAGCAGCGACCCTGCCAATCGGGCTCATCGGAGCGTCCGCGATCGCGTCAATGACCGCGTTCACCCAGCGCGGGAGTCGATTTCTATTCATTACGGGATGGTCCTATGGCCGACCCGAACTCAACATGCGAAGAGTCTACCTGGCGGGCCGCGCCCGTCAGCCGGGTAGACACCCGCGACCCTTGTCCGGTGTTCGCCTCTCCTACATTCCCCTTACGGCTGCACGCCCAGGCCCGCGAGCGTGACCTGCTCGGCAAACGCAGGCAATTGCCCCGCCACCTCGTTGAAGGTGCCCTGCGAGACGATGATGCCGTCGTCGAGGTAGCAAATACGGTCATAGTTCTTGATCGTCGACAAACGGTGTGCAACGGAGATGAGGGTGACTTCCCCTTTCAGCGATTGGATCGCCTTGGTCACCTCTGCCTCGGTCTTCGTGTCGAGAGAGCTCGTTGCCTCGTCCAAGACCAGGACGAGTGGATCGGCGTACAACGCACGCGCGATTCCGAGGCGCTGTTGCTGTCCGCCCGACAGCGATACACCGCGCTCGCCGATTCTCTCGTCAATACCGTTCGTGCGGGATGCCACAAGCGAGGTGAGCTGAGCGCGCTCGAGCGCGTACGCCACCCGCTCGCGGTCAATTTCATCGGTCCAGGTCAACGCGACGTTCTGCGCGATCGTGCCATCAAACAGAGCGACCCGCTGTGGCACATATCCCACACGCCCGCGCCACTGTCGCAGCACCGACGCCAGCGGCTTTCCGTCAATCGAGATCTGCCCGGATGAAGCCTGACTCAGTCCGAGGATGAGATCGATGAGGGTGGACTTTCCTGCGCCCGACGGCCCCACGATTCCGAGCGAACTCCCGAGCGGAATCGTCAAACTCATGCCCTGGATCACATCTGCTTCAGCGCTCGGATACCGGAAACGAACATCGGTCAGGCGCAGCTCCGCGGGATCCTCACCCAATTCCTCGGTGTCGGCCGGAGGCTGTGATGCCCGCATGTCTTTCTCCGCGGCGGTGAGGTCGCCGACAACGTCATCAACCGATGGGAGCGTCGCGACCGCCTGCACAATTCCACCCTGAATTCCGGTGATCGCTGGGATCAACCGAAATCCTGTGGCTGCAAAGAGAGCTACGGATGCCAAGGCGGCAACCATGCCACCCTGCATGAATGAGACTCCACCGATAAGAATAACCCCGCCGATGAGCGCGGCTTCGAAGGCAAACCCAGGAACGATGCTGAGGAATGAGCCGTTGGCTCGAGCTCGAACGGACCTATTTCTGTTCTGGGTCACGATGTCTGCGACCTGGCCGAGGCGGTTGCGCAGGCTCAGTTCCTTGAGCGCCTCCATCATCTCCGTCATCAAGATGGCTACCCGGTAGCTGAAATTACGGTTCACCACAGCAGCTTCAAGAGCGCGCTTGGTCACCACCTGGTGCACGACAAGCGCCACGAATGTGAGGTAGACCAAAGCGATTATGGATGTCACCGGATCAACTGCGAAGAGCACCACAATTATGAGTACAAACGTGAAGATGGAGCTCGGCACGCGCATGAGCGGAAGCAGGAATCCGGCCATGGTGTTGGCGATACCGCCATCAGCAATTCGCGTAATCTCCGCGACTGTCCGCTTCGAACGTTCTTCCCACGACGAGTTGATGTATGCCTTAAACATCCGATCGCCAATTTCTAGCTCATATCGCGCAAATCTGCGCGTGGCGAACCAGTGAAGCAGCAGAGACAATGCTGACTTCGAAATGATCATCAAACAGGCGATCAACGCAATTGTCGGTGCCAGCTCGCCTGAAACCTCACCGATGACCGGCAGATTGAGGGTTCCGCCGGTCAAAGCTGGCCCAATAATGATCGCTAAGAGTGACATGGCGATCACATCAAGCGCAGTAATCAGCGTAGTAGCGATCATGTACCAAACGAAATACCGTTGCGCTCCTAGGGGAAGGAGCGGCAACAGCTCTTTCAGGGCCGGCCATACGCGTTTCATGAAGATCCTTGCGGTTTAAAAAGTGATGGATTCGCCGCTGGCTGCGGAGTGAAGAGCTCCTTCTACGACCGCGAGCGTATGGAGACCCTGCCTCATCGTGACAATATCAGTCGGCTGACCGAGGACTGCGTCACGGAATGCTTCTTGCTCAACACGCAGGGGCTCCCGCTTCACCAAGGAGTAGCGTGTGATGTCCCCCTCAGAGACTCCACGGAAGGTGGAGATCGAGGCCCACTCGAGCGGGAACGTTCCGTTCGCGTAGAAGGTGAGATCTCCCGTAGCGGTGTCCGCAACGAACGTTCCACGCTCGCCTGTGACTGCGGTAATCCGCTCTTTCATGGGGCTCAGCCAATTCACGAGGTGGTTCACGATGATGCCATTCGCCAATCGCCCAGTAATCGCGATCATATCTTCGTGCGCACGACCGCTCTTTGTTGCAATTTGCGCGAATGCAGCCGCATACTCAGACTGGGCCACCCAAGAGGTCAGATCGATGTCGTGCGAGGCAAGATCCTTCCCCACCCCTACGTCGGCGATTCTCGCCGGGAAGGTGCTTTGTCGACGGGTTGCAATCTGGTACACCTCGCCCAGCTCGCCAGCTTCTAAACGTCTGCGCAAGTCCTGTAGTGCGGGATTAAAACGTTCCACGTGCCCCACCGCACCGACAAGTCCGCGGGACTCGAACGCATCAACCATCTTTTCAGCTGCGTCCAGTGTGTGCGCAATGGGCTTTTCAACCAACGTGTGCACACCGGCTTCAGCGAGTTTCATTGCAGCCTCGAAATGAAACTGAGTTGGTACAGCCACGATCGCAATGTCAATGCCAGCAGCAATCAATGCCTCCACATCCGGCAGCACCTCGAGGCCACCGGAGACCCCGTGCGGGTC
The DNA here is from genome assembly GCF_050971685.1 of Leucobacter fengyongliangi. Classification (NCBI taxonomy): domain Bacteria; kingdom Bacillati; phylum Actinomycetota; class Actinomycetes; order Micrococcales; family Microbacteriaceae; genus Leucobacter; species Leucobacter fengyongliangi. The sequence goes on from NZ_JBPCEU010000002.1 coordinate 109,383, forward strand.
GCCACCCGGGTCGGCAATTGCAGTGAGCTCCACACCCTCAACTTCACGCAGCACTCGGGCATGGTGACGGCCCATCATTCCCACACCGAGAAGCCCTGCTCTGAGCGTCATTACGCACCTGCCTTAACTACAGCTGTCACTGCCTGCACAATTCGCTCGAGGTCGCCCTCACTGAGCGATGGATGTACTGGCAAAGACAGCACCTCACTCGCAGCACGCTCAGTTTCTGGAAGATCGAGACCCGGCGCGAATTTCGCGAGAGAAGGCAACCGATGATTCGGGATCGGGTAGTAGACACCCGATCCGACCTGATGTTCCTCCTGGAGCGCCCGACGAATGCGATCGCGTTCGGCAGCGGCCACACGAATGGTGTACTGGTGGTACACATGCACGGCACCATCTGCTACCTTCGGCGTTTGCACTTCTGCCAGAGTTGACAGTCCTGCATCCAATGTCGCGGCATTTCTTTGACGCAGCGCTGTCCAAGCGTCGACCTTCGTGAGTTGCACGCGACCAATTGCCGCGTGTATGTCAGTCATACGAGCATTGAATCCGACTACCTCGTTCTCGTACTGCTTCTCCATACCCTGATTGCGCAGCAACCGCACGTTTCGTGCAATGACATCGGAAGCACAACTCACCATGCCCCCCTCACCCGAGGTCATATTCTTCGTCGGGTAAAGACTGAACATGGCAAAATCCCCGATGGTGCCAACCGGTCGACCCTTCCAACTCGCACCGTGAGCCTGGGCAGCATCCTCATAGATCGCGAGCCCGTGCTCCAGAGCAATGGCTTCGATTTCATCGACGAGGAATGGGTGCCCGTACAAGTGCACTGGCATGATCCCCTTGGTACGCGGAGTGATGGCGGCTCGCACGGAGTCTGCAGCGAGTGAGAAATAGTCTGGTTCGATATCGGCAAACACCGGGGTGGCACCGGTCAGTGCAACTGAATTGCCCGTGGCAGCGAAGGTAAAGGAGGGCACGATCACTTCGTCGCCCGCACCCACACCCGCAGCGAGCAAGCCCAGATGCTGTCCGCTGGTGCCCGAATTTACCGCCACCGTTACTCGACCCTGCACGAAATGGTCAGCGAACTCTTGCTCGAACGCCGCAACCTCAGGACCTTGAGCAATCATGCCGGATCGCATGACGCGATCTACAGCTGCGCGCTCTTCGTCCCCAATAATTGGTCTTGCGGGCGGAATGAAATCTTTTTCCATGACGGCAATCCTACTCGGCCTATATCTGCGAGGTGCCCCTCCGAGCTACCCGGTGGGCGCTCCATCCACGGGAGTCTCGAGATGAGCCGCTTCTTCGCTCAGGCATGTCGGTCCGTCAGACACGCTCCACTGACTCCTCAACGGCTGAACACACACGATCGAATTCATCGTCGGTCATCCCCGGAAGAACTGGCAACGAAATCATTCGGCGGGCAAGATCCTCGGAGTTTCTCAGGTCTACAAGAGGTTGGAATCTTTGAAATATGTGGTGCGAATGAACCGGCGGGGAGTAATAGCTTCGAGCGTCAACGCCTGCGTCGTCCAGGTGTTCCAGGGCAGCGTCCCTCCTCTGGGAGTCAGCGACGACGATCGGAGCAAAACCCCCCGAAGACACGATCGCGCCTGGTGCCAACGAAAACTCTGAACCGTCGAGTCGCTCGGCGTAGCGGGATAGCAAGCGCCGCCTCTCACGCAGAGTGTTGTCAAAATTTGCCAACTGCCGAAGCCCTATTGCGGCATTTATTTCTTGAAGCTTCCCATTGAGACCCGGCAACACCGCCTCCGCCGGTTTCCCGTGAAATCCAAAGTTCGTGATTTCTCTGATGCGCTCGGCGAGAGAAGCGTCCCTGGTGACCACGGCGCCTCCTTCTCCAATAGCAAAAGGCTTGGTCGCATGAAAAGAGAAAATCTCACAGTTTCCCCTCGTCCCGAGCAACTCTCCAGAGGGGTACTCCGAGCCAAAGCCCGGTGCAGAATCAATGATCAGGGGAATACCGTGTGCCGCTGCTGCGGCTTCCCACTCTGGAACTCTTGGGTTGCCGATACCAAATGAGTTCGTCAGCAGGATTGCCTTGATACTTGGGTCCCGCTGCATGAGGTCGAAGAGCGAATCAAGGGACGGCTGAAGCGTGGTGAGGTCGATATCAATCCAGGCAGGACGATATCCGTGCCATAAGACTGCCTGCGCACCGGCAGCAAAGGTGAATGACGCTGTCGCGATCGACTCTGCACCCTCGCCGCGCGGGAGGAGCGCCGCCAGTGCTGTCATGATTCCGGTCGTCGCGTTGGCGACCGTCACGACGTCCGGAGAATTCCCGATGAAACTGGAGATCCCGCGCCGAAAGGCCTGCTCCTGAGGCCCGAAATTTGTGTACCAGTTGGCAGCGGAAATCGATTCGAAGTCGGAAGCGAGTTTTCCTGCTTCAGGCATCGTTGGGCGGATAAACGGCACACGGGGCATCATGCCAACCACACTAGTGTGCTTGTAGCCAGCCCTAACTTCGCGCAGATCTTTAGGCAGGTCAACTAGGCCAGAACTCCACTCACGACGCGTTGAAGGTATTCCGTAGGTTCTCAAGTACAGTCGAGCGAGCCCACGATTGCTCTACGAGAGCCCGATTCGCGATCACGTCATCTGGCTCGAGCCTAGTTTCCTGAATGGTGCGATGCGAAAGATCATCGAGCGTTGTCAACCGCACACCAAGTTGAGAGAGATACTCATGTACTGGATTTGCCCGGTCTAATATGAGCGTGGACCCGCTGAGCAGGGCAGCCAGAATATTTCCCAGTCCTTGCTGACGACGATGGCCCATGATCACGAATGAGCAACTCGAGATGAGACGGTTGTAGTCATCCAAAGGCATAAAGTCGAGAATGGGTACGAAATCCTCACCAAAGTGTTTGACGCCCGCAGCAATAATGGCCTCACGGTAGACCTGCGGTTCACCGTAACTCAGAGGGACCAGGACCTTTCTGCCCGGATCTTTGGCGCCTGCAAGCTGTTCAAAAACGTCTAAGTGATTGTTGCTTGGACTTGCGGAATTCCCAACAAGGATGTTCTCACCAGTTGGGTTAAGCGCGTCGCCCGCTGACTCCTCTGACGTGGCATAGGACAGTTGCACATAATCTCCACGAAACTGAGAGTAGCGAGCTCGCATAATCTTCAGGTCTGTGGGCACTGGCGCCGAGAAGGCGTCCACACGCTTCACCGCGCGTCTCTTAGGGGATCCCTGTCGATAGCCTGCTAACTTCTGCGCTATCCGACCGGTTATCCGGAGCTTGGGTGCCCAACTACCCACGAGCTCGGCTGTTAGCGGTGCGAGAATTCCGTCATCGGGCGATATGTCACTCCCGTAATAATCTCCCCCGAAGCCACTCCAAATAACCCGTACACTCTTCTCCACGGAAGGGATTAGGTCTGCCCACTCGGGAATCAAGTAGTGGACGACGAAGTAGTCATACTGATTGACTTTCGACGAAACCAACGCAAGGATCTCGTCCACTGAGGGCGTAGCTGCCAACAGCCGTCCTTTGACAGGATGTTTGAAGACCTCGCCGGTGATGAGAATTACGAAATCGCTCGACCCGGGAAGGACCTGCTCCAAGTAGCCAGAAAGTCGAGCGATGAACATGTTGTCATGTGTCAAATGGAGTATCCGAGGGGCGCGCCCGCGTCCTGTATTCACAAGTTGGCTCATCAGATTTCCCTGAGCCAGCCCGTCGCAAGGCGCAGCCTTCGCGCAGGCACACCCGCAACGACTTCGTTCTCGCCGACATCCCGTATGACCACCGCTCCAGCGCCGATAACTGCACCGGCGCCGATCGTTACGTTGTCTCTGACTGTCGCCCCAATACCTATAAACGCCCCCCGAAGAATCGTACAGTTCCCTCCAATCACCGCGCGCGGTGAGATTGTGACGTAATCTTCAACTAGCGTCTCGTGAGAAACAATTGCAGCCGTGTTGACAAGGACATGCTGCCCGATTCTTGTCTCCGCCATCAATGCTGCAAATGGTGCAATCACACACCCAATTTCAAGTCTCGCGGAGGTAGCCACTCTGCACATCGGGCCAAGGATTGTCTCGAAAATTTTTCCTGGCCAGGCTTCCACGAGTTGTCGTTTAGCGGCTGGCGCACCAACACCGACGACAACAGGCACATTGCGTAGATGTTCAGGCGGATCTTCAACGTCGACCAACGCTGAACCCACACTTATGTACTGACGATGCACCGCATGAAAGGCCGCTTCTCGGCCGCAGTATTCGACAAGTTCTCGAGCCTGCCCGCCGGCACCCAGGATGCCCAAGCCACTGTTATCTATCGGAGCCATTCATCACTCCCGGCTATTTTCGTGACGGCAGTGGAATCCCAAGACTGCCACGTTCATCCTCGTGGAGTGAAAGAGAATTCACCCGATTGATAATTGACCAGTCCGTTCTGGAATCCCATTGAGCAGCTGTCAGCTTCACACACTGCGTTATTCACTGGCCAACCCCACAGACCTGCGGGGCCGCCGGCTGAGAGATAACCAGCTTTGAACGGACCATTCGACATCTGCACCGTACCCTGCGGCGATGCCCAGACGGCCCCACGAGTGAACTCCTGCACCACCCCACCACCATTGGCCGACACGGTCACCGGAGGAGCAATGGGATACCCAAAGGAACCACCCTCACGATTCCAAATCGCGAAGGCCTCATTCGAAACCAGCACAAGCCCCGTACCAGCCGACCACATTCCCGTACCGAACTGGAACTCCATGTAGCAGCCACCCTCAACTAGGCGACATGCTGCATTCGTCTTCGGCCACCCCCACGAACCCGAAGGCCCGCCAGCAGCAAGATACTGAGCCTTGAACGGACCATTCGACATCTGCACCGTACCCTGCGGCGAAACCCAGATGGTGCCGTTACTCAGTTCGTGTGCTGTGCCACCTCCGTTGGCCGAAATTGCTTTTGCAGGCTCCGTTGGAACACCGAGAGCCTGCACGCCGCCAGCCGCGAGCCACGCTGAAGTTATGGCTGCAGGAACTCTCTGCGCTCCAGCCGCAAGTGACCATCCAAGATACCCTCCGACGAATTTCTGAGAAACCGCGTTTCCAGCACCAACGACAGAGGATTCTAGCGGGTACCCCAGTTCGCTAGCTACGCCGCCAAGACGCAACCATTCCTGGAACAGTTTTTCGGGAATCAGCATTGATCCGGTCGACGGGCTGTAGGCCACCGTTCCATTCTGGAACGGCATTGTGCACCCTCCGTTTACAAGACGGCACGCTGCCTTTCCTGTCGGCCAACCCCAGGAACCGCTTACGAAACCAGCGTTCTCATAGTTTTCCAGAAATGGTCCGTAACTCATCCACGAATACTGGCCAGACCTATTCTCAGCGAAGATAATCCCGCCTTCGAATTTCTGGTAAGTCCCTCCCCCGTGAGCCGGAGAGGATTGTGCGGCGGCAACTGGATCACCAAATGTGCCGTCTGTTCCCCCGAGCTCCCGCCAGCCTTCGGCAATTTTGCCATTGACTGGTATCGAAGCATGCGGGCTGCCGAACCACGACTTGTAGAAGTTATAGAAGTTGCGGTTACCGTAGCTTGAACACGCATCGCCGGTACCCCAGCCGGCGTTGAGGGCAGCCTGATTCGGACGATAGGGGGTGTAAATGTAGAGAGCAGCAGTTGCCCAGTTTTCGATGTAGACCTGCGAGGTTCCACAATCGCGATTTGGGTGCCACTGGATCGTGTTTACCTGGAAAGGCTTGTAGTTATAACTATTGGGAAAAGCCCGATAAACCTTTAGCTGCCATGCGGCGCGATATACCTGTTGAAAGAAACCTGTCTGGGATGGGTCGCAGTTTGCCGAGTTATTGGGGCCGCTATCCGGACAGGCGTATCCCATCGCAAAGTTGTACTGACGTGCCGTAGGAAACGTGTCAGAAACGAGTGACTGCTCTTTCTCAAGCATCACGAGCAATACCTTCGGGCTAATTCCACACGCTTGGCCAACCTTGGCGATGATGCTCGAGGTCGATTCCCACGCAGATCCCGGATACGCCGCGCAATAGGCGTTGGCCGCGCGAGAAGCTGTAGCGAAGTGAGCATCCTTCATGCACACACTTGCAATGAAAGTGCTGCCCCAAGCGCTCCATGCCCCCCGGCCGGGGTCGCCAATTGTGCAGCGACCATCTGACGTCGCCGCGATCCGTTGGTTAAGGAACACCTGAACTTCCGAAGCACTCATCGCTGCCCCGTTGTAAAAGACGGAGTCAGAGACGATATTTCCCGGATTAAAGCCCGTGACCACGGCTTGAGCGGGAGTCGCAGTTTCTGCCAAAGGGCTAACCAATACAGCAAGAGCTACCGCAAAGGACACCAGCAATAAGCGCAGGTGTCTATACCGTTGCTTCATGGATTTTCCCGCCCCGAGACAAAAAAGTCTCTAGTTTCAATTGAATGTCTAGAGTTTAGGGGCATTCAATCGCCAACTCCAGTACCTAGTGAACTCTGGAACGCCACTAGCCTGGATCCGCTGACACAGATCGTGTCTGCCAGAATGGCTCCATGACCCAGATAGCGAACCCGCGCTCGCACCCGAGCGTACCGAACCGCGATGTCTGGGTAGTGATCCCCCTGTATAACGAGGCTACCGTGATCGCCGGGGTTGTGGCGGGCCTCCTCCCTGTCTTCCCGAACGTCGTCTGCATCGACGACGGCTCAAACGACGGCGGGGGTGCCCTCGCCAGATCTGTGGGAGCGAAAACCGTTACTCACCCGATTAACCTCGGTCAGGGAGCGGCGTTACAAACCGGGTTCGAGTTCGCACTCGAACGGGGTGCGCGCTACGTGGTGACTTTCGATGCCGACGGCCAACATAGAGTTGAAGACGCTGCAGTCATGGCCGATCGCGCGCGAACAGAAGACCTCGCCATCGTCTTTGGATCGCGATTCCTTGATGAGCGCTCCAAACCCGGGATACTAAAGAAGGCCGTGCTGAAGACTGCCGTCGCGGTGACAAATTGGACGACCAAGACCCGATTGACTGATGCCCACAACGGCCTGCGCGTGATCCGCGAGGATGCGCTGCGGCAAATAAAGCTGAAGCAAGATCGGATGGCGCACGGCACAGAGATAATCGTGCAGCTTGGAAGGACGGGCTTGCCGTATGCCGAACAGCCCGTCGAGGTGCTGTACACCGACTATTCCAAAGCCAAAGGTCAGTCACTGCTGAACTCTGTCAACATCTTGATCGATCTCATCATTCGGTAGGCATCCATGACAATTTTCCAGTTCATACTGATTTTTGGCGTTGCGTTCGCAGCGATCCTTGCAATTCGCTTCCTTCCGGGGGACGGATCCCTCGCTGTGAAACGAATCCTTGCGATGCTTTTCGTCGTCGCCGCGATACTTGCGATCGTGTTCCCCGCCGCCTTGACCACCATCGCAAATCTCCTCGGCATCGGCCGCGGCACAGATCTCTTGCTCTACGTGTTCATAATCGCGTGCATGCTCTTTGCCGTGTCCGTGGTGCGTGCCAAAGCGCGAAGCGATGCCCGGGTAACAGATCTCGCGCGTGCGGTAGCTCTCATGGAAGCCCGCCTCGACGATCGCACCGGGAAGCAAGAAGAAACCTCAGAGGATGGCCAGTCATGAATCCCCTATCACCTGAATCGCGCATCAGTTCTGACGCTATTATCGGCCCGGGGGTTCAACTCGGCGAACGGCTCACGATAGGCCCGGGAGCCGTAATACTTGGCCCCTGCATCATCGAGGACGATGTCTACATTGGGGCAGGCGCACAGGTCGGCGCACCTCCGGAGATGACGGACCAGCCACAAAACGCCGCATGGGCCGGTGATCTGGAACACTCAGGCGTGAGGATCGCCCAAGGTGCCGTGATCCGCGAAGGTGCGGTGATCCACCAGGGAAGTTACCGAGCAACAACCGTGGGTGCGGGTGCTTGGGTGCTCAATCGCGCGTACCTGGCGCACGACGTGCTGCTCGGCGAGGGGAGCACGGTCAGCGCTGGAGTGAGCATCGGTGGGCACTGCGTGATTGGCGATCGAGTCAATATCGGCATGAACGCGGCCGTGCACCAGCGCACGTACATTGGCGCGGGCTGCATGATCGGCATGGGAACGCCCGTCGCCCGAGACCTTCCACCGTACGTGAAGGCCTTTGGGTCGCCGGTACGCATTCACGGCATCAACTCCATCGGCATGCAGCGGCAAGGGATAGATACCGGGCAGATCACCGCGCTCGAAGCAGCGTACGCGGCCGGCGACCTCCTCTTAAGTGTCAGCCAAGCAGCATGGAGCGGCATTCTCGCCGACGACATCGCGCAGTGGCAGGAACGCGAACAGCGTCGCCCCGCCTCACTCGCTCAGCGTTGACAGGTACCGGCCGTAGCCACTTTTCTGCAGTGGGGCCGCAAGCTCGGCGAGTTGCGCGTCATTGATCCACCCGTTGCGCCACGCGATTTCCTCAATGCAGCCGATTTTGAACCCCTGGCGTTCTTCGATTACCCGCACGTACTCGGCGGCCTGCATCATCGATTCGAATGTGCCGGTGTCGAGCCACGCGGTTCCGCGGTCCAGCACCTGCACCGAGAGCTTCCCGGCGTTCAGGTACGCCTCGTTGACGCTCGAGATCTCAAGCTCGCCTCGGGCGCTCGGCTGAATGGTCTTCGCGATCCGCACCACGTCATTGTCATAGAAATACAGGCCGGGAATGGCGTAGTTGCTCTTAGGTTGCTGCGGTTTCTCTTCAATGGACACCGCGCGCATGCGCTCATCAAACTCTATGACACCGTACGCCTGCGGCTCTGCCACGTGATATGCGAACACCAGAGCACCGTCGACCTCGTTGTTCTTGCGCAGACTCGTCCCCAGACCGACACCGTGAAAGATGTTGTCTCCAAGCACGAGCGCCACGCTGTCGTCTCCAACAAAGTCCTCACCGATGATGAAGGCCTGCGCAAGACCCTCCGGAGAAGGCTGCACCGCGTACCCAATCCGCATTCCCAGCTGCGACCCGTCACCGAAAAGTGCGCGGAATTGGTCGTTGTACTCGGGGGTCGTGATGATGAGGACCTCACGAATGCCGGCCATCATGAGGGTCGATAGAGGGTAGTAGACCATGGGCTTGTCGAAAATGGGCATGAGCTGTTTCGAAATGCCCTTCGTGATGGGCCAGAGCCGGGTGCCAGAACCACCAGCGAGAATGATGCCCTTCATGGAGCACGTCCTTTCCACAGATCAAGGGCAAGCTTATCGAAGGCATGCAGGGCTCGACCTGAATCCCTAGTCCATAAGATGGGTGCCATGCCAGAAGCCGTTCCCCCGCACTCAAATCCGCTGACCAATGTGGGCGTGGTGACGGTGAGCTACGGATCAGGCGACGCGCTCACGGTATTTCTCCGCAGCTTGCGCGAGTACCACGGCGACCTCCCCGTCGTGGTAGTCGACAACAAGCCGGATCACGAGAGTGTGCAGGGCATCGCGCAGCGCTACGGTGCCCAGTATGTGCCAATCCCTGCAAACCCTGGCTACGGCGCCGGCATGAACGCCGGGGTGCGTGCGCTGAAGCTCGGGGTCGCCGCACACACCCCCCTCGATGCCTACTTCTTCTGCAATCCCGACGTGCGTTTCGTTGAACCCGCCATCGGTCAACTCGCCGCCTCGCTGCTGGGCGATCCGGATGCCGGGAGCATCGGCCCACGCATCCTGAATGAAGACGGCAGCGTGTACCCCTCAGCTCGAAACATTCCATCGGTTGGCACCGGCGTAGGCCACGCGCTGTTCAGCAAGATCTGGCCGGGGAACCCCTGGACGCGTGCCTATCAAGATGCCGCACACTACAACGAGCGGCGCACTGCAGGTTCCCTCTCTGGCGCAGCAGTCATGGTGAAACGCTCGGTCTTCGAGAATCTCGGCGGCTGGGACGAAGCGTACTTCATGCACTTCGAGGACATTGACCTCGGGTGGCGGATCGGGGGGCTCGGTCTCACCAACGTCTTCGAGCCCGCGGTGTCAGTCGAACACTCGGGCGCACACTCCACGAAGAAGCATGCCGTCGTCGTGGAGCGGGCGATGACGAAGAGCGCTATCCGCTTCATGAACAAGCGCTACGCGGGGGCGTGGAACGCCCCGCTGCGCTGGGGGATCACCGCCGGGCTCAGAGTGCGAGGCGCGCTCAAGGTTCGCGCAGCGACCCGAAGTTAGACTGAGAGCGTATGTCTGCGTGCAGAGACACGTACTAACGCAGGAGGACCTCAGTGGCCCGCAAGATTCTCGTGACCGGCGGAGCTGGCTTTATCGGCTCCAACTTCGTGCATTACCTCGTCGCGAACACCGACGACGTGGTAACCGTGCTCGACAAGTTCACCTACGCCGGCAACGAGGCCTCGCTCGCGGGTCTTCCCGAAAACCGCGTCACCGTGGTTCACGGTGATATCTGCGATGCCCCGCTGGTCGACCGACTGATCGCCGACACCGACGTGGTGGTGCACTACGCCGCCGAGTCGCACAACGACAACTCGCTGCACGACCCGCGCCCGTTCCTTGACACCAACATCGTGGGTACTTATACGCTGCTCGAGGCCGTGCGTCGCCACGAGAAGCGGTACCATCACATCTCCACCGACGAGGTGTACGGCGACCTCGAGCTCGACGACCCCGAGCGGTTCACCGAGCAGACCCCCTACAACCCTTCCTCGCCCTACTCGTCCACCAAGGCGGGCAGCGACCTACTGGTGCGCGCGTGGGTTCGTTCATTCGGCGTACAGGCCACCATCTCTAACTGCTCAAACAATTACGGCCCGCGCCAGCACGTCGAGAAGTTCATCCCGCGCCAGATCACCAACATCCTGGTCGGCGACCGCCCGAAGCTCTACGGCGAAGGCCTCAACGTGCGCGATTGGATCCACGCCGACGACCACTCCTCTGCCGTGCTGCGCATCGTCGAAGCCGGCCGCATCGGCGAGACCTACCTCATCGGCGCAGACGGAGAAAAGAACAACAAGGAGGTGCTGGAGCTGATCCTCACCACCATGGGGCAGCCCGCAGATGCCTACGAACACGTCGTCGACCGCCCCGGCCACGACCTGCGTTACGCGATTGACAGCACGAAGCTGCGCGACGAACTCCGCTGGCAACCGTCCTTCCCCGACTTCGAAAAGGGCCTCGCCGCCACCATCGATTGGTACCGCAACAACCCCGAGTGGTGGCAACCGCAAAAGGCCGCGACCGAAGCGAAGTACAAAGAACAGGGGCAGTGAGCATGGCCGCCAAGCCACTCGCGATCCGCGAAACCACCATTCCTGGGCTCGTGCTGCTCGACCTGCCCGTGCACGGTGACAACCGCGGCTGGTTCAAAGAGAACTGGCAGCGCGAGAAGATGGTCGCCCTCGGCCTGCCTGATTTCGGGCCGGTGCAGAACAACATCTCGTTCAACGACAAGCGGGGTGCCACGCGCGGCATTCACGCGGAGCCGTGGGACAAGTTTGTCTCGGTCGCGACCGGCAAGATCTTCGGCGCATGGGTGGATCTGCGCGAGGGTGACACCTTCGGCACGGTCTTCACCGCCGAGCTCGACCCGTCGACCGCGATCTTCGTGCCACGTGGCGTGGGCAACTCCTACCAGACGCTCGAAGACAACACCGCGTATGTGTACCTGGTCAACGCGCACTGGAGCGCCGAGGCGCAGAGTGAATACACCTTCTTGAACCTTGCCGACCCGACCGCCGCGATCGAATGGCCGATTCCCCTCGAGGAGGCCGAGCGCTCGGAGAAGGATCTCGCCCACCCGGTGCTCGCAGATGTCGTGCCGATGAAGCCGAAGCGCACGCTCGTGCTCGGTGCGAACGGTCAGCTGGGTCGAGCGCTGCAGCAGGCGCTCCCCCACGCTGATTTTGCGGATCGCAGCCGCATCGACCTCTTCAACGAAGAGACGCTCGATCGCGTGCGGTGGGCCGACTACGACACCGTGATCAACGCCGCCGCCTACACCGCCGTTGATGCTGCCGAGACCCCCGAGGGGCGACGCGACGCGTGGGACGCGAACGTCACCGGCGTGGCCCGGCTTGCGCGCATCGCCACAGAGCAGGGCCTGACCCTGGTGCACGTCTCGAGCGACTACGTGTTTGACGGAACCAAGCGCATGTACCTGGAGACCGACGACTTCTCCCCGCTCGGCGTCTACGGCCAGACCAAGGCCGCGGGCGACGCGCTGGTGTCGACGGTGCCGCGGCACTACATCGTGCGCACCAGCTGGGTGATCGGCGACGGCAACAACTTCGTGCGCACGATGGCCTCGCTCGCCGAGCGTGGCATCGATCCGAGCGTTGTGAATGATCAGATTGGGCGCCTCAGCTTCACCGTAGACATCGCCGGTGGCATCGTGCACCTGCTGCAGTCGCGCGCTGCCTTTGGCACCTACAACCTCACGAACGAAGGTCCCGTGATGTCGTGGGCCGACATCGCGAAGCTCGTCTACTCGGGCACCGGGCACGACCCTGAGCGCGTCAGCGGCACCACCACAGCCGAGTACTTCGCTGGCAAGCAGGTTGCCCCGCGTCCGCTCTTCAGCACCCTGTCGCTCGACAAGATAGAGACCACCGGATTCACACCGCGCGACGCGCGAGACGCGCTTACCGCGTACCTCGCACGCTAGGGGCGCGATCCACTCTGGCGAAGCCATCTGTCTTGAACTTGAGGCACACGGCGCCGCACACATCGCTTTGAGCATTCTCCGCGTGAGCAATTTGAGGAGTAACAGTTACGATGTACCCCATGTGCACCAGTGTTTTTCTCGCAGACGAGGTCGCTGCGATCCGCCGTGGTGAAATTGCGACTCGCCCACTTGAAGAATTGACCCGTGAACTCGGGTTTGATCCAGATGAGTTGCGCGCCGAGACAAGGCGCATCGCTGACGCCTGAACGACTAGCCGGGTGAGTTGCTGACAGTCGAGCCGGGGAAGCCGGGCCAGTGCGAGATTTCGAGCGCCGAAGATTCACCAACTTGACCCCGAGGTGTGGGGTGCGTGAACACTTGGTGGTGGGGAGCGCTTTTCACGATTCCTGAGGCCGGGAGCCGCCACCATTGAGGTGTGAAGATCGCTCTGATTGCTGAATCCTTCCTCCCCCACATGAACGGCGTCACAGGCTCGGTCATGCAGGTGCTCAAACACCTTGGCGCGGCCGGCCACGAGCTCCTGGTGCTGGCCCCGGACGCGGGAGCCATCGAGGCCGACCTCCACGGTGCCCGCACTGAGTTGCTGCGGTCGTATCCGCTCCCGTCCTACCCCGAGGTGCGCATGGTGTTCACGCGCCCCGCGAAGATCGCGCAGTCACTTGTATCGTTCGGCGCCGACATCGTGCACCTCGCCTCACCGCTGTTGCTCGGATGGAACGGGGTGCTTGCCGCCGACGCGTTAGGCATCCCCTCGGTCGCCGTCTATCAAACTGACATCGTCGCCTACACCGAGAAGTACGGGATCCCCGGGGTCGCTCCCCTCGCCGCGGCGCACATCGCCCGACTGCACCGTCGATCCACCCTTACGCTCGTGCCCTCGACATCGGCGCACACACACCTCAGCGAGCTGGGGGTCGAACGCCTGCGCCGCTGGGGGCGAGGGGTCGACGCCGAGCGATTCACCCCCGCGCGCCGCAGCGAGACCTGGCGCGAGCAAGTCGGGCAAGGCCAGTTACTGGTCGGCTACGTGGGGCGCCTCGCCCCCGAAAAGCAGGACGAGGATCTCGCCGCGCTCCACGACCTGCCCGGAGTGCGCCTCGTGATCGTGGGAGACGGGCCCAGCCGGCCGGAGCTCGAGCGACTGCTGCCCAACGCGCACTTCACCGGATTTCTGGATGGCACCGAACTCGCCGAAGCGATGGCCAGCTTCGACGTTTTCGTGCACCCGGGCGAGTCCGAGACGTTCTGCCAAACGGTGCAGGAAGCGCTCGCGAGCGGCATGCCCGTGGTCGCCACCGGCCGCGGCGGCCCCGTCGACCTCGTGCGTAGCAGCGTGAACGGATGGCTATACGAGCCAGACAATCTGGCCGAGCTGCGCGCCCGCGTGACCGACCTCACCGGCGACGATGCCAAGCGCGCCGCGTTTGCGTCGGCCGCGCGGCTCTCCGTGCGCGAACGCACGTGGGCCGCACTGTGTGACCAGTTGGTGGGCCACTATGCGGAGGCTGCTGAACTCAGCCGCGCCGACCAGTTACTACTCGCTCGCGGCGCGATGCGCGTGTAGTTGACACCCCGCTCAGGGTCTCTGGTCAAACCCAGTCTGCGGCCGACGCGCTGATATCGACCATGGCGCGGCATTTCGTCGTGCGCCCCTCGCGCAAAGGTTGCGCAATCGCCATTGATACCAGTCAGGTATCTCGGTACCATTTTGGTATGGCGATGACTGTAAGGCTTCCGGAGGAACTCGACACGAAGCTCGAACTCCTCGCGCGCGCGCGGCACACATCAAAGCACGCCGTACTCATCGAGGCCGCCGAACGATTGATTGCCGAGGAGGCAAAGACCGCAGCCGTGTTGAGTGCGGTGGACATAATTGGCGCGGAATACGCCGACGCGATCCGCCGACTCGCCGACGCATGACGGTCTACATCGACCCTCCTCAAGCCATTGCAGTAGTCGAGCATCTTGGGCTCCGTGTACGCGATCGCGGCCTGCTCTTCTCAGCTCTCGCGAGACCAGCGACGAGCCTGTTTGGTGAGGATGCGTATGCAACGCTAGAGCTCAAGGCCGCCGCACTTCTCAGCTCGCTCGCACAGAATCATGCGCAGTTCGACGGCAACAAGCGTCTCTCGCTGCTACTCACGTTCACGTTTCTGCGGCTCAACGGTCGCCAAGTGACGTTTTCGAATGATGAAGCGTTCGCCCTCGTGATCTTTGCCGCGCAAGACAAATTCAGCCTCGAAGAACTCGCACATCAGTTCGCGACGCACACTACGCCGCTTCCAGATTCGAGCCCTTAGCGCTGGCACCCCGCCCAGAAAGCCGAAACCCGCGTGCTAAAAAGCGGAGTACCCGTCGCAGATTCTCCGGGCTAGCCCTCCTCAGGGTGCGGGGAGGCGGCCGCGACCCCGTCGGCAACAAGCCTCTGAATCTGCGCGCAGTCGGGTACATAGGATCCACCATCGACGGTATCGACTCGACGGCCACCGGAGTATGTTCTTTCGCCTTGGTCTCGATATCCACGATACCTACCAAGCATCGACTCGGGGTTGTCTTTCTCCACCACGTTCATTCACAACACACAGCCATAGAGTAGCGATCCGCCCGCTTCACAATCTTTTCGTCGCCGCACACAGGCATCCACGATCAAGACTCCTCGATGACCGGATGACGCCACGTCACCCGCGAAGCCTTCTCGGCAACGTGCTGCGGAATCTTCCCCAGGCGGCCCCGAAGCCCATCTCGCAGGCCAGCGCACATGACCCGGAGGAGCGCGAACTTGCCGCGGGCACTGTACAGAGCGACACCAAAGTCGAGCAACAGGTCGGACCGGGTGTCACGGCGAAGGAGGCGCCCGAATTCAGGGTCTTTCGCGTACTCGCGGTTCATTGCAATGCGATTGCGCACCCGGTAGTAATACCGAAAGGGGGTGCTGACGGCCACCATGCGGGGCCGACCCGATCGCTTGCGCAATCGCCGGCCAAACGCGTGCACGTACAGGCGATGCCCGAAGCCGTGCGGCAAGGTGAGCCCCGGCGCGCACAACGCGATGTAACCGGAACGCCTCGCTCTGAGGAAGTATTCGGTATCGACCAGGTCGATGAAGTAGTCGGCCCGCTGCGGGCCGAGCTCGACCAGGGCCGCAACCGGCATCAGCAGGCCCGACTGAATCGGGGCGTAGGCCTGCACATATGACTCAGAACGCTCACCGCGAGTTTGGGGCGTTGACGAGAAGTACTCGGGTGCCACCATCCCGACACGATGGCCGGCCGATACCTGCGCGTCGAACTCGTTGATGAGTGCGTCGATGTACCCCTCCGGTACCCACGAATCCTGATCGAACGTCACCACCAGCTCATGGGCGCCGCTCTGCGCCAGGTCGAAGCCGCAGTTCATTGCGGCCCCAATACCCAGGTTTTCCGGCTGGCGTACCACCGTCACGTCGATCGATTCCAGCGCTCTCAGCACGGGATCGGCGCCCGGCCCACTCGCGTCGTCAACGACAATGATGCGAGACACCTGAGGGGTGAGTTGCGTGCAGTGTGCCACGAGTTCGGCGGTTGGCCGGTAGGCCGAAATCACCGCGACAACGCGCCCCCGGTGTACGTTACTAACCGAAGAAGTCGCCATACAGCTCTCGAATCCTGTCCTCAAATGCCGCACTTCCGTAGGTGCCCTCTGCCCACAGCTGCGCACGCTGAGTGCGCTGCTGGTCGGAGTTGAGAAGCTGCCCCACGAGTGCATCAGCGAATTTCGCTGGGTCTTCCGTAACTGCGGCGAAGTGCTCGTGTGCATCGATACCCTCCGCGCCGACCGAGGTGGTCACGACCGGCACACCGCGGAGCATCGCGTCAATTGTCTTGAACTTCACACCAGCTCCAGCCACCAGTGGCACTACGAAGACGCTTGCACGCGCGTACCAAGGCTCGAGCGACTCTACGAATCCCGTGAGTTCCACCCGTGGTTTGGCCGCCGCCCGAGCGACCAGCACCTCAGGCGGATTCGCCCCAGCGATCACGAACCGCGCGGACGGCACGCGCGCCACCACTGAGGGCCAGATTTCCTCAAGAAACCAGAGCACCGATCGCCAATTCTCCGTTCGATTCATGGCACCGGTAAATAGCACGATCGGCTCAGCCGTATCCGGGTTGCGCGGGTGTGGATCCGTTGGCCCGAGCCCCGGGTGCACCACCTCGACTCGAGTTGTTGCTGCCAGCTCTCGCGCCAGCGCAGCATCCTTCTCACTGAACACGATCAAGAGATCGAGGGAAGCGAAATCTCGGGATTCTCTGCGTCGACTGCGTCGAGCGGCGAGGCGCAGCAGCCCGCGAACAATCGTGTTCCGCGTTCCAGCCGCCTGCCGATCAAGCCGTTGGGTGATGATGTCGTGCGCGACTCCGACGAGCCGTGCACCCGCCAACCGCTCACGCACGCGCGGGGCGAGCGCGATCATCTCGGACCACTGGAATTCAACGACATCAGCTTGCGAGAGCGCCCCCCAGGGTGCCCGACCTGAACGGAAAAGCATACGGACCGGCCAGTAAATTGCACTGCCTGCCCAGACCGATTCAAGCTGGAATACTCGCAGGAAGAGGCCACGCAGCGGCGGTCGCGCTGCAGAGAGAAGCCGTGCCGCGAGTTCTCCCGAAGCGCGCGGCAGCGCGTCTCGATTAATGGGGGTGTCTGGTGCGAACGCTCGCACGGCGGCAATCTTGGTCTGCGCCCGGTAGTGCGCGAGCAGATACTCACCACCCGCATGAGTCACCGCGGGGTACGGGATATACTTCGTCAGACTGACCACCACTGGGAGTGACCGATCTGGAGAAGATCGGAACGCGGCAGGCATCTGCCCAGTCTAGATCACCCCTTGCACGGCAGGACCCCCCATGACCGACTACGTGGCACTCATCATTGCCTACCGCAACAGCGAACTCGTGCGACACGTTCTCGCTCAACTGGTGTCTCAAAGCACAGCCCCTCGGCTCGTCGTGATCGTCGACAATGGGGGAACGCTCGCCGAGGAGCAGCTGCACGCGTGGCCCTGTTCGGATCGAACGATCCTCGTCTCTCGGCCGAATAACCCGGGGTATGGCGCAGCGGTGAATGAAGCTCGGGATCACCTCGGCAAGAGCGCACTTCTCGTACTCACCCACGACAGTGAGTTCGGCCCCGAGCTTGCCGAGCAGCTGCTCGGCGAGCTCGGGGCCGATACCCGCATCGGCTCAGTCGGCCCGCTGCTCTACCGCAGCAGCGACCGAGACCGGCTGTTTTCTGCCGGGGGCAGGCTGACGCCGGGGGGCCGTGGGATCCACTGGGATCGTGCGCTGTCTGCGGAACCCTATCGAGTCGACTGGCTGGACGGCGCTATCGTCATGCATTCCGCGGAGGCGCTGGAAGAGATCGGATGGCTCGCCGAGGAGTACTTCTTGTACTTCGAAGACGTCGACACGGGGTGGCGCATGCACGCGGCTGGTTTCCGCAGCCTCGTGGTGCCCCAAGCCATCGCATACCAGGAACCGGGCGACCACCCCCCGTACCTGGGGATACGTAACATGACGCTGTTCGCGCGACGGGCCTCGATCCCTGTGCTCCCTCACCTCGCCGCGGTCGGCTCACGAGTTGCGCGTGAGTCACTCAGCCGGGTGCTCCGGGGGAAGGCGCCTGAACTGGTCAGCGCCCTGCGGGGCTGGATCGATGGCCGAGCTGGGATGAGCGGGAAGCCGCCCCACACTCCCTGACTACGCCGAGACGGCCCGATACGCTCCGCGCGCCATTCCGAGAAACTCCCGCCTATTCCGGCTCGGGCACGGGCGAAGCCAGCGCCACCCCATCGCGCACGAGTTGGTGAATCTGCTGATAGTCGGGGTACATCGGGTCGACCACGGGGGGCGTGAGTTCAACGGCCACCGGAGTGTGGTTCTTCGCGCGTGTCGCCAAGTCAACAAAGCGCCCGAGCATCGACTCAGGAATATCGGTTTCGACGATGTTTGAACCGGTCGCAGCGATCTCCTGGAATCGAAGCAAGACGTTTGCGGGATCCATCTGCGCCAGAATCGCGGCCTGCAATTCTCGTTGCCGCACCATCCGGTCGTAGTCTCCCCCGGCGGAACCGTGTCGCGAACGCGCATACCACTGGGCATTGTCGCCATTCAGCGTTTGCAGGCCCGGCTCAATGTACCAAGCGATATCGACCCACTCGCCTGTGACCTCGTCCTCACGCCCGCCGACCGGGACCCGCTCCGTCACGTCAATCGTTACTCCGCCCAGCGCATCAATGAGCGCCGCAAAGCCACTCATGTCGACCAACACGTAGAACTGCACGGTCAGTCCGGTCGCACCCGTGACCGCATCCTTCATTGCTTCGATACCCGGCGAGGACCCTCGCGAAGTCGCATCCGGGTACAGGTCGGTGTAAAGATAGCTGTACTGCGGATCAATATCCAGTTCAACCTCGGCGTAGAGGCCGTTCAGCTGGCCGGTCGTGAGACACCCACCGTACTCGCCGAAGGCGTTAGGCCCAACGCAGAAGCCGTTGGGATGCACCGGATACAGCGGTGATGTCTCGGGGAACGGCATCTCAGTGAGGTCTCGCGGCAGGCCCACTATGACCGACTGCCCGGTCTCCGCATCGACGCTGACGAGCGAGATGCTGTCGGGCCGAAGGCCCTCGCGATCCTCACCCGCGTCGGCACCGAGGAGCAGGATGTTGTAGCGCCCGTCAATCGCCTCGACCGCGGGTGCCCCGCCGCCGAAGATGTCACCGATCGCGCCACGCGCAGCCCCCACCGTGAGCCCGGCCCAGGCCGCAGCTCCCACTGGCAGCACCGTCAGAATCACCGCGAGCATCGCCACCGGCACCCGCCAGTTCGGCGTGACCGACACCAGCCGCGTGAGCCGCAGCGTGTCGAACCCGAGCACGAGCCACAGCACCGCATACGCAAAAATGACGCCCTGCAGCACCAGTAGGAAGATGCTGTTTGTGACGATCGACAGCGTCGTCTCCTGCGCGAACAACATGCCGATCACGCCGACGAGTGCCAGCGCGAGCAGCACAAGGGTTGCGCCCAGGCCGAACCGCCCCAGCTTGCGATTGCCCGCAAGCACCTGCGCGCTGCCCGGCAGCACAAACCCCCACAGCACCAACCAGCGCGCGCGCTTCGTCATCAGCGGCGGCGAGCTCGCATCAGGGTTGCGCAGCGGCCGTTCGAGATCGAGACTCACGCGCCGGCATCCAGGTTCGCTTGTGGATCAGCCGAACCGGAAAGCCGCCCGACGCTGCCGGCACTGAGATCACACATGAGATAAGCGTATGAGGTTCACGCCGCGGCGCCTGTGAAGCTGCCGGGCGAGTGGCGATCCACCCGGCGACAATCACGTCACGAAACGCCCGTGCACAGGAAGTTCATTGGCACATTCCGTAGACTGGGACCAGAACACTGCACCAACGCGCCGAGGAGGAAAGTGGCCACGCTCACGCTCATCGGCGAGCCAATGCCAGGCCTTGAGGCCGCCGCGCACGCCGCCGCCGCGCTTGACCTCACCGAGGCCATCGCCCGGGTCGCGCCGCGTGGATGCAGCGCACGGCTGCTGCTCGCGCACGGGAGCGAACTGCCCACGTTCGCGAGCCCCAGAGCGCGCGCCGAGACCCTACCGATGCGCGCAAACCTGCTGCCATTTCTCTGGCGCACCGGGCCGACGGCGCGCCCACTTGATGACGAATTCGTCCACGCCGTGACACCGCTCGTGCCGCTGCGCGCACGCCATGAAGACGACGCGACACAGACATCGGTCACCGTGCCGCACGCCCTCGCGTGGCTCGCGCCCGAACTCATGGGGGCCTCAGAAGCGCGCCAGTACCGGGCCTTCGTAAAACGCGCGCTGCGTTTCGCCGATGCGGTACTCACGCCCACCCACGCGGTCGCGACGGTGCTGCACGAACACTATGGCCTTGACCTTCCCGTGCAGGTGCTGCCGTTGGCGGCGCCCTCAGCCTTTTCGCGGCCGCTCGACGAGGATGTTGCCTCTGCGCGGCGCGCCGAGCTTGGGCTTCCCGAGCGCTACGTCGTGACGACCGCAGGGCGAGGCGCGCGCGGGAGGCTCGAGTGGATCCTTGACGCAATGGCGGCGGATCCCGCGCTTCCCGACCTCGTCGTGCTGCAGAGCGCGGCACCTGGTTCCGTACACAAATCGACACACGCCAGTGGCGGTGCGAGTACGGCTACGGCCGGGGCCCCGGCTCAGGGGTCAGCACCCGCGCTCACCGAGATGGGTGAGGGCTTGCAGGGGCGCGTGCACCAGGTACAGGTCACTGAGCTCACTGACATGGGTGTGGTGCTCTCGGGCGCCCTTCTCCTTGCCCTTCCGCAGGAGTTCCTCGGCACCGGGTACGAGGTACTGGGTGCACTCGACGCCGGGGTACCTGTGCTGCACAGCGAGTGCCCGGTCGCGGGCGAGCTCGCGCTCGACGCCGGCACGACCGCCGACTCGGCCGGGGCGTTTGCGCATGAGCTCACCCGGCTCACCGGCCCGGAGGCCGAGCTCGACAGTCTGCGAGTACTCGCCGAGGATCGCAGCCGGTCGTTCAGCTGGGCCACGACCGCGTGGCAGCTCTGGGAGTTGCACGCCGCGCTGTAGTTCGAAGTTACGCGAATCTCCGAGGATGAGAGCGGCACGCGGCACGCGGGTTGCTCGAAATCGCGTGGGGTCTACGACCAGCTTCCCCAACTTGATGGAAACACAGAGCAGGATCCACAATTTGGGGAAGATGAGCGAGTCGCCCCGCCTACACCCCCGCCCGCCCCGGTGACGGCGATCGACCACTGGCATACTTTGAGTATGACAACGACCATCAAGGTTCCCAATGAACTTCGGGATCGGCTGAAGCGGCAGGCCACCGTGGCAGGGCTCACCCTTGGCGCATACCTCGAGCAACTCGCCGACATGGCTGAGCGTGATCTGCGATTCGCAGCATTGAAGTCGGCAATCTCGGGCACCAAGCCAGACGATCGTCGAAGCTACGAGAGCGAGACGACCGCCTGGGAGCGGGCAGCACGTGAAGATGCTTCTGAGTGACCGTCAGTGAGTGACCCTGAACTTTCACCGGGCGACATCGCTTGGGTTGCATTGGATCCGGTGCGCGGGCGCGAGCAGGGAGGACACAGGCCATTGCTCGTGATCGCCTCGACTGGCTACCTCGACGCGGTCACCACGCTGGTGATCGGCTTGCCTATTACCAGCGTCGATCGGCAGTGGCCCAACCACGTTGCGGCGCGCGGTGAGACTGGCCTCGATCGTGAATCCTGGGTCATGACCGAGCAACCTCGCACCCTCTCTCGCGAGCGGATCACGCGCGTTTCGGGCTCAGTGTCACCCGAATGCTTGGCCGAGGTGCGGCTCTGGCTTGGCGATTTCCTCGACCTGCGCCCCTAGCGAGTTTTCTCGGCCGATCTGACGCTGAAACCGAGCAATGTGACGCAAATTGTGGCCTGGGTGGCCAGCGCACCACATTTCGCGTCACATTGCATTTGTGGATCGCGTCACATTGAATTTGTGGATCGCGACTCGTAGGCCCGAGCGATGGCGACTGCGAGGCCGGCCGCCGCGATGACGAGGCCCGCGGTGCCGGGCCACCCGATCGCGGTGAATGCCGCACCGCCCGCCCAGCCGAGCACGCTCGAGCCCGCATATAGGCCCCAGTTGTAGAGGGACGGGGTGAGGCTGCGCCCCGATCCACCGCGCGAGTTGAGGAGGCCATTCGATACCGCGTGTGCGCCGAAGAACCCGGCGGTGATGAGCGCCATGCCCGCCACCACCGCGGGCACCGCCTGCACGAGCGAGACGGCCGCGCCCGCGACGAGCGCCGCAACACAGACGGTGAGCGCACCCGTCGAGCCGAGACGACGCGTGAGTCGCCACACCTGCGCCGACGCGACGGCACCGGCGAGATAGACGAGGTAGATCCACGAGACCTGAGCCACCGAGAGATCGAACGGGGCCTGCTGCAATCGAAACGACACCGCGTTGTAGGCCGCGACCATCGCCCCCATCAGGAGAAACCCCTGGGCAACGAGCGCGAGCACCCCGGGCCTGCGCAGGTTGTCGCCGAGCCCTCGCCACAGGGGGATCGGCGCCGCGGGCGGCACTCGTGTCGCCGGGAGCACGAGCAGGAAAACGACGGCAGAGACGAGCGCGAGCAGGGCCACCGCAAGCACACCGCCGCGCCAGCCCCACACCTCGCTCGCCGAGCCCGCCAGCAGGCGACCCGAGAGCCCGCCGATCGTGGTGCCGGCGACGTACGAGCCGATCGCGGCGGCGAGCGCGCGCGGCCGCACGGTCTCGGCGAGCGTCATCACCGCGAGCGCGGGCAGCCCGGCGAGCGCGAGCCCCTCAACGAACCGCACAGCGACGAGCACCTCGAAGCCGGGCGCGGCCGCGACTGACGCGCCCACCACCACGGCGAGCGTGATTGCGACACGCATCGCGACCGCACGGCCGACCCGGTCCGACATCCGCGCCCAGGGCACCACGCCGACCGCGACGCCAATGGTCGTCGCACCGATCACCCACGATGCAGCACCCGCCGATACCTCGAATTCGCGTGCGATCTCGGGTAGCAATGCCTGCGGTGAGTACATCTGCGCGAAGGTCGCGACACCAGCGAAAAAGAGGGCGATCAGTGCGCGGCGATAGACCGGGCTGCGCTCGTCAACGCGCGGGTCACCCGTTTCACTCGCCGGGGGTGGATCAGCTCGCAACGCCCCGGGACCCTCGTGACTGGCGATCCACTAGCTGAGGGTGCCCGCGATGCGGGCCTTCAGCGCCTCGTTCTTCTGCTCGACCATCTCGGCGAGACCCACCTGGTAAGCCTCGAGCTGGCCGGCGAGCGCCGGGTCGGTTGAGCCGAGGATACGGACAGCTAGGAGGCCTGCGTTCTTCGCGCCGCCGATCGACACCGTCGCCACCGGAATGCCGCCGGGCATCTGCACGATCGAGAGCAGCGAGTCGAGCCCGTCGAGCTTTGCCAGCGGCACCGGCACACCGATCACCGGAAGCGTGGTCATCGAGGCGACCATTCCGGGCAGGTGCGCGGCGCCGCCCGCCCCCGCGATGATGGTCTTCAGCCCGCGGGCCGCAGCCTCGCGCGCGTATGCCACCATCTTGTCGGGCGTGCGATGGGCGCTCACGACCTCGACCTCGTGCGGGATCCCAAACTCGCGCAGCACGTCGACTGCGTCGCTCATCACCGAAAAATCGGAGTCGGAACCCATGATCACGCCAACAAGGGGGGTCGCTTCAGTCATGCCCCCATGCTACTTGCCTGGGGAACCCGGCTCCGTTGCGCCCTGTAATTACGGTGAGCCCGCCCCAGGGCGCCGAGGCCAGGCACCAGAGCCCTCATCGCTCTCTCCTAGCTGAAGGCGGCGGCGGCGGCACGGGCCTGCGCGCGCACCGTTTCCAGGTCGTCACCGGTCACGGTGACGTGGCCGACCTTGCGGCCCGGCCTGGGCTGCTTGTCGTAGCTGTGAAACTTCGCGCGGGGGTGCGCCGCGAGCGCCTCGGCGTACCGCACCGGCATCGGGCCCTCGGCCGGCCCGCCGAGCACATTCACCATCACCACGGCTGGCGCGGTCATTGAGGTGTCGCCGAGCGGCAGGTCGGCCACCGCGCGCAAGTGCTGCTCGAACTGGCTCGTGATCGAGCCCTCGATCGAAAAGTGCCCCGAGTTGTGCGGGCGCATGGCGAGCTCGTTGACGAGCACGCGGTGATCCACTGTTTCGAACATCTCGACCGCGAGCACTCCGGTGACACCCACGCCTTCGGCGACCACCTGGCCGATTCTTGCCGCCTCCGCGAGCGTCGCGGGGTTCTCGACGGGGGCGGGCGCGAGCACCTCGGCGCATACGCCGCCCTCTTGCACGGTTTCGACCACGGGCCAGGTGCGCATTTCGCCGCTCGGGCGGCGCGCCACTAGCTGCGAGAGTTCGCGGGTGAATTCGACGAGCTCCTCGACCAGCAGGTGGCCCACGTGCCCGTCTTCGGCGAGCGTCGTGAACCAGTCGCGCACCTCGTCGGCCTGCGACACCACCCGCACACCCTTGCCGTCGTACCCTCCGCGCGCGGTCTTCACCACGGCGCGGCCGCCGTGTGCGTCGATGAACTCCTGCAGGTCGGCCTCGGTCTCGACCGCCGCCCAATCGGGCACGGGCACGCCGAGCTCGGCGAGCTTTTGCCGCATGAGGATCTTGTCTTGCGCGTACTGCAGCGCCTCCGGACGCGGGTGCACCTGCACGCCTCGTGCCTCGAGTTCGCGCAGAATCGGT
This sequence comes from Leucobacter fengyongliangi, assembly GCF_050971685.1. Taxonomy (NCBI): domain Bacteria; kingdom Bacillati; phylum Actinomycetota; class Actinomycetes; order Micrococcales; family Microbacteriaceae; genus Leucobacter; species Leucobacter fengyongliangi. The sequence goes on from NZ_JBPCEU010000002.1 coordinate 134,391, forward strand.
TGCGGCACGTGTTCGTGATCAAAGGTCACCACGTCGACGGTGTTCGCGAAGGCGTACACGGTCTCGGGGTCGCGGTAGTCGCCCACAACGTCGGCCGCCCGGTCGGCGCTCGACCTCGGCGTTTCTGCGAGCACGCTGATTCGCAGACCCAGGTGGATCGCGGGCGGCATCATCATGCGGGCCAGCTGCCCCCCGCCGATTACGCCGATACGAATGATGCCGGGGTTCTCGCCCGTGTCGCGGGCATCGGATGTGCCGGATGTGCCGGAAATGCCTGCGTTGCCTGCGTGTTGAGCCATGTCTCCCATTCTGCCGCACGCCGCGGGATCCGCGAGCAACTAGTTGATTTACATCAACCAATCGCATATAGTTGACTTTCATCAACCAAAGCGCGCGCCCCGGAGGTCAGATTTCGGGTGGCGCCGCCGATCCGCCAGCCAACTGAGGACCCGCCCACAGATGCCCCGCACCAGAGCCAAAGCCAAAGCCACAACCACCAGTGCCAGCACCCCCGAGCAACGACCGTGGGCTCTCGAGGGCCGCGCCAAGAACCTCGCCCTCACCGGCCTCTTCTTGAGCATGGGCGTCTCGATGCTGTCGATGACCGTCATCGGCACCTCGATGCCCCTGATCATCGCCGATCTTGGCGGCGATCAGGCAGCGTTCACCTGGGTCGTCACCGCGGCCATGCTCGCCTCGGCGATCAGCACGCCCATTTGGGGCAAGCTCGCAGATCTCACGAGCAAGAAGCTCCTCCTTCAGCTCTCACTCGTCATCTTCACCCTCGGCTCGGCGCTCGCGGGCATGGCGACCGACCCCGCCTGGCTCATCGCGTTCCGCGTGGTGCAGGGCATCGGTGCTGGCGGCATCCCGGCCCTCGGTCAGATTGTGCTCGCCGAGATCATCAGTCCACGTGAACGCGGCAAGTACGCCGGCATCATGGGTGCAGTGATGGCCCTCGCGACGGTCGGCGGCCCCCTGCTCGGCGGGTTCATCACCGACACCATCGGCTGGCGCTGGAACTTCTACGTTGCCGCCCCGATCGCCCTCGTCGCGATCATCATGCTGCAGCGCACCCTCAACCTCTACACGGTCAAGCGGAGGGTGAAGATCGACTACTGGGGCGCCGCGCTGATTTCGACGGGATTCTCCAGCCTGCTCATTTGGGTGACCCTGGGTGGATCGGCCTTCGACTGGCTGTCCTGGCCATCAATGCTGATGTCTGTCGGCGGGCTTCTCGTGTTGGTCATTGCGGTGGCCGTCGAACTCAAGGTGGAAGAACCACTCATTCCGCTCACCCTGTTCAAGAATCGCACCTTCACTATGTCGGTTATTGCCAGCCTCTCAGTGGGGCTCGCGATGTTCGGAACATCTGTATTCCTCGGGCAGTATATGCAGCTCGCGCGCGGCAAGACTCCTACCGAGTCGGGCCTCCTCACCATTCCCATGATGGCCGGCTTGCTCCTCACCTCTACGATTGCCGGGCAACTCATCACGCGCTTCGGCAAGTGGAAGGCCTTCATGGTGGCCGGTGCCGTCATGATGTTCGTCGGCCTCCTCCTGCTCGGCCAGCTGCGGTACGACACGTCGTTCTGGTACGTCAGCGTGTCCATGTTCATCCTGGGTGCTGGCGTCGGTCTGTGCATGCAAAACCTGGTGCTGATCGTGCAGAACACGGTGGATCCTCACCAGATGGGTGCCGCCAGTTCGGGCGTGAGCTTCTTCCGCACCATCGGCGGCACCGCTGGCATGTCTGTGCTCGGCGCAATCCTGGCCAGCCAGGTGGTCACCTACATTCGGGAGGAGCTTGCGAAGCTTTCGCCCGATCAACTGGTGGGTTCAGACGTGCTGGCGGGCGGGGCAATTCCCAAGCTCGCTGAGCTTCCCGGGCCCATCAAGCTTGTGGTCGAAACGGCCTACGGACACGGGATCGGCAACCTCTTTCTCGCCGCCACTCCGATCGCCCTGATCGCGATCATCGCGATCGCCCTGCTGCCGAACATCCCGCTCGGCACAAAGTCGAACGCACAGCGACTTGCCGAGCAGGTTGCGGAGAATGAGCGAGCGGCTAGGCTCGACGCGTGAGCGAGCAAGGGGCAACCGGCACCTCGAGTGACCTGAGGGAATCGGGTAGCTCAGGAACCGCGGGAGACTCGAGTGCACCCTCGCGCGTTCCCGATCCCCCTGTCGCTGAGGTGATCCGTGATATCGCGGGCGAATTCGCGGCCGCGTTTGCCTTCGCCCGGAGCCGGTGGGCCGGACACGCCGGAAACGTGCATCCCGACCTCAAGGGCGTGGGGCTCATGGTGCTGCAGCGCATCACCCGATGCGGCCAGATCACCGCCACAGAGGTAGCTCAGCACCTCGACATGGATAAAGCGACCGTCAGCCGCCAGGTCACCAAACTGCGTGAGCTCGGGCTCGTGGAGGTTGCGCCCACGGCGGAAGACAAGCGCATGCAGTTGCTCACGCTCAGCAAGGCTGGAGCGGCGGCCATCGAGGATTTACGTGGTCGCATGGCCAGCGACTACGCGGAGCGCTTCGCCGGCTGGGACGAGTCCGATCTCGCCCACTTGCGGGCGCTCCTGCACCGCTTCAACGGCGCCGACTGATCACCTGCGCCTAGAGGCCTGAGTAGGCGTGCAGGCCCTTGAAGAATACGTTCACGATCGTGTAGTTGAAAATCACGGCCGAATACGCCACGATCGACAACCACGCAGAGCGCGTGCCGCGCCAGCCGCGGGTGGCGCGTGCGTGAATGAAGCCCGCGTAGAGCACCCAGATCACGAAGGTCCAGACCTCTTTCGTGTCCCAGCCCCAGTACCGACTCCAGGCGCGTTCGGCCCAGATGGATCCGGCGATCAGCGTGAAGCTCCAAAACACGAAGCCGATGATGGCCATTCGGTAGGCAGAGTCTTCGAGCCGCAGCGCATCGGGCAGGGTTGACATAAAGCGCATGCTCGAGGTGTTGCCCGCCTTGACCTTGTTTTCGCGGTTCGTCTGCAGCAACTGCACCACCGAGAGCCCGAACGAAATCGTTAGGAAGCCCACGGCAAGCACGGCCACCATGATGTGCAGCACGAGCCAATACGTATCGAGGGCCGGTGGCAGCGGCACGATGTCGACGTAGTAGTTGACCTTCGTCACGCCGAGAAAGAGCAGTGCGAGGCCGGTGATGAGCACACCGAGGAAGCGCAGATCCACAAAGAACTGCATCAGCAGATAGACCGCGACAATCGAGAGCGTAGCGGTGAGAGAGAACTCGTACATGTTCGCGAACGGCACACGCTCAGCGGCGATACCGCGCAGAACGGTCGCCGCGGCGTGAAACACGAAGGCGACCACGGTGAGGGCGAAGCCAATGCGCAGCGAGCGCGAGCGGGGTGCCCGCGATGTCTGCGCCGCCGCCGGGGCCTGCGCGCGAGTGATTGTGAGGGTGGATCCGGAGGCCGCACCCGTGGTGGCCGCCGGGGCGGCAGCCTGCGCCGGGGCAACACCCCCACTGCGGTTGGCAAGATCCACCGCGAAAAACACGAACGCGATGGCGTACACGGCCATGGCCGAATACAGAGAGAGGGTGGAGTAGTGTTCCAGCGTTTCCAGCACGAGCGGCAGTTTATCCCTTCCGTCTGATGAATTCCCGCGCTACCGCACAGGCACGAGCAACGCGAAGGGGTAACGAGTGGATCGCACCACTCGCACCTCGTCCCCGAGCGCATCGAGATCGGACTCGAAGCCGACCCCGGCGTAGCGATCCCCGGTCTCGTAGGCGACATCCGCCGACACCACGACCCGGCCGCTCGTATTCACCAGCGCGGCGTCGCCGAGCCCCTCAACCGCCGGCAAGAGCAATTTCTCGAGCGAGGCAATCAGCACGTCGGCACACACCACTCCTGCGAACTCACCGTCGAGCATCACCGGCAGAGCCACCGTCACCGTGATTTCGTTTGAGCACAGGTAGTCAACGAACGGGCCGGCAACGTGCCGCTCGAGGGTTTCGGCCGGCACGCGGTACCACTCGAGCCGGTGCAAGTCGATGGCAGCCTGGCCCGGGCCGAATGTCGAGGAAGCGAGCAAGCTTCGGTCGGCGCCCTGCCACCAGGCCAGTGGATTCCCCTCGGTGACGATCGACTCGGTCGCGCAGTAGCCTGCACCGTATATGGGGCGATCCGAGGTCGCGAGCACCCGGCGCGCGTCGGCCTCGGTGAGGGTCGCGAGCTGCGCCCCGGTGATACCGCCCTGTGCCAGGCGATCCGCTAGCTGCTCGGTTAATGTGGGCAGCCATGCCTCAAGTGGCGCGAAGACCCCGTCGAAGAACTGATCGACCGTTGACATGACGGTGACGACTGGATCAGTAGTCTGCGTCGTGCGCTCGTTCACGCGGCCTCCCCTGCACTCCCCGCGGCTTCGGCGCGCGCGCGGTATGCCTCAAGTGTGTCACGAAGGGAGGTACCCGCCGGCTGCGAGATGAGTTCGGCGCGAAATGCGCCGAGCCACCGAACCGAACCGCGGATGCTGCGGCGCACCACCGCGCGCACCTGCGCAACATCGCCGGTGCGAATCGCCTCAATCTGCGCAATGAGCGAATCATGGGTGAAGTGGCGTTGCTCGAGGTCGAGGTCTTGCAGCGCGAGCAACGGCGTGAACTCCGCCTGCACGCGCACGTGTTCTGAAGTCAAGCGAACCGACTGACTCAGCGCAGCAAGTTCGAGCTGCACGTCGGTGATGCGCCGCCGCCACGCGTCGGCGGGGAGTTCACGTGCCGCGGCAAGCACATGGTGCACGGCATCCAGCTCGTCGGGTGTCGCGCGAAGACAGGCGTACTCTGCGCAGGCCGCGGTGATCACCTCGTACAGCACCCCCAGGTCAGCGAGATCGACCCGCGGCATCTCAATGAGCATGCGCGCGTTCACCTCAACAACCGCACCGAGGCTGGAGCGCACGAAACTGCCGCCATTGCGGCCCCGACGTGTTTCGATCAACCCGCGGTGACGGAGCGTGCCCAGCGCTTCGCGCACGGTCACGACCGCGACCCCAAACAACTGCGACAGTTCGTTTTCGCTCGGCAGCCGATCGCCTTCGACGAAGGCTCCCGAAGAGATCGCCTGCACGAGGCGCGTCTCGACGAGTTCGGCCCGACCCTCGTCGCCGATTGGGGCGAAGGCGGCGTTGCGCAGACGGCTGGAGGCGGAATGTGGGGAGCGCTGAGCTGTGATCGACACAGGTCGCCCTCCCTTCTTTCCTCGTCGTCGAGTGTGGCACGGTGCGGGCGCGGCAACACTGAGTCTGCGCTCAGGGTTCTCACCCGCAGCAAGTGGATCGGACAGCCTTTCAGGCTGTACTGCCCCGACCCCACGACCCGGGCAAACCCCGGGCGATGTGACCGAATCGTGATGCGTGATCCACCGCTTCGATGACTATACATCTAAAACCGTATGTTAGCCTTCTGAACGTTCGACATCGTTGTTGAGGAGAAACACGACATCATGGCTCAGCCCAGCACGGCGCACGACGCCCCCACCGAAGCCGCAGTCTCACTGCAGGGAATCGCGAAGCAATTCGGCGATCTCACCGCGGTGAAAGATCTCGACATCGACATTCGCGGTGGCGAATTCTTCTCAATGCTCGGCCCCTCAGGCTCGGGAAAGACCACGGTGCTCCGCATGATCGCGGGGTTCGAAGAGCCGACCGCGGGCAAGATCCTGCTGCACGGGCAGGATGTGACCCGCACGGCGCCCTTCGACCGCGAGGTCAACACGGTCTTCCAGGACTACGCACTCTTCCCGCACCTGACCATCGCCGAGAACGTCGCCTACGGACTCACCGTGCGCAAGGTCGACAAGGCCACCCGCGTAAAACTCGTCTCGGAAGCGCTCGAGCAGGTGCAGCTCGGTCACGTTGCCGACCGCAAGCCGACGCAGCTGTCGGGCGGCCAGCGTCAGCGCATCGCGCTCGCCCGTGCCCTCATCCTGCGGCCCAAGGTGCTGCTGCTCGACGAGCCGCTCGGCGCCCTCGACAAGCAGTTGCGCGAGCAGATGCAGATCGAACTCAAGCAGATCCAGCGCGAAGTCGGCATTACCTTCATTTTCGTGACGCACGATCAGGAGGAGGCGCTCACGCTCTCCGACCGGGTCGCCGTCTTCAACAACGGCAAGATCGAGCAGGTCGGCTCGCCGCGGGAGGTCTACGAGTTCCCGCAGACCGAGTTCGTCGCCCGCTTCCTCGGTGTCACCAACATCCTGCCGGCCGAGCTGTCGCAGCGGGTGCTCGGCAGCGGAGCGGTGCACAGCCTGCGTCCCGAGCGCGTGCAATTGGCGGATCCGACCTCCCCCACCGATGCCGACACCGTGGCGCTCGCCGGCACCGTGGCCGAGACCGTATACGCCGGGGCGCATACGCGTTACCTCGTCGATACCGTCGACGGCATTCGCATCATCGCTGAAAAGCAGAACTCCCACACACCCCGCACCGAACCCGGCGTGAACCGTGGCGACACGGTGAGCGTGCGGTTCCGACGCGATCACGCGACCGCGGTGCCCGGCCCCGTCAGCGTTCCCGCCTAGCGCGGCGTGCATCGCGCGACGCGATCCACCCCGCACCTGAAAACAAACAGACACCCAGACTTACAAACCACACACCCCGGGCCCGAATGGGCGCATCAACACAAAGGAGTACCGATGAAGAACAAGCTGGCAGTGCCCGCCGCCGCAGCGGCCGCACTGGCGCTCGCCCTGACGGGCTGCGCAACCGCCGACACCGCATCCGAGAGTGGTGGTCTGCAGATCGACGTGCCCGAGATCCCCATGATGGAGGAGCTCGGCGAGTTCGAGAACGAGGTCAACATCGTCGCGTGGTCGGGCTTCGTTGAGCCCGAGTGGGCCGATACCTTCACCGAGGAAACCGGCTGCAAGGTAAACCGCAAGGTTGCCGGCACGAGCGATGAGATGGTGCAGCTCATGCGCACCGGCAACTACGACCTCGTCTCGGCATCCGGCGACGCAAGCCTCCGCCTCATCGTCGGCGGCGACGTGCAGCCCCTCAACCAGGATCTCATCCCCAACTTCGGCGACGACATTGTCGAGGGCATGCAGGGTCAGATCTACGACACGCTGAACGGCGTGCCCTACGGCGTACCCATCGGCCGCGGCGCGAACATCCTGCAGTGGAACGATCAGGTCATCACCGAGGCACCCACCAGCTGGGACATCGCGTGGGAAGCTGACTCCCCCGCCGCCGGCAGCATCATCGCATACGACGCGCCGATCTACATCGCCGATGCCGCCGTCTACCTGATGGCCACGCAGCCCGATCTGGGCATCGAGAACCCCTACGCCCTCGACGAGGAGCAGCTTGCCGCCGCAGTCGACCTGCTGAAGCAGCAGAACGAGATCATCGGCGACTACTGGGCCGACCCGGTGAAGCAGATCACCGCGTTCAACGGGGGCGACGTGACCGTTGGCACCTCGTGGGAGGTCCTGCGCAAGCTGTCCGAGAACCCGAACCTGCAGGGCACCCTGCCCGAGGAGGGCTCGACCGGCTGGTCTGACGCGTGGATGCTTGCCGCCGATGCCAACAACCCCAACTGTGGCTACGCCTGGATGGATTACACCTCCAGCGCCGAGGTCAACGGCAAGATTGCGATGAACTTCGGTATGGCTCCGGCCAACGCCGCGTTCTGCGACACCAGCGACGAGGCAGCAGCTCACTGTGAGCTGTTCAACGCCGAGGACGAAGAGTACTTCTCGAAGGTCTGGTTCTGGACCACCCCCATCGAGCAGTGCATCGACGGCCGCACCGACGTCACCTGCACAAATTTCCAGCAGTGGACGGACGCCTGGGCAACCGTCAAGGGTTAACCCCGTGAGTGGGCTGGCCGATCCGCTGATCTGATGGTGGATCGGCCAGTCCCCACACTCCCCCGCCCCTACGGCATCAACGTACCGGGGCTGCACGACCCGCCAGGCGCACCTGGCCCGCCACACCCGAGTTTTCCGCTCACCAGATGAGGATCGACGTGACTACCCAGTTCTCGCTCTCGACGAAGCCAAAGCCGCTTTCGTCGGCGCTGCAACGCCACCCGAAGGGGCGCCTGGCCGCGCTGCTGACGCTGCCCATGGTGTGGCTCGTCGGCGTGTACATTCTCTCGCTCGCGTTTCTCCTCGTCACCGCGTTCTGGGTCACCGATCCGTTCACCTCAAAGGTGAAGCCCGGGTTCACCCTCGATAACTTCGTGAATCTCTTCACTGTTCCCGCCTACGTCTCTGCGTCGATCCGCACGCTCGGCATCGCCGCCGCCGTGACCGTGATCTGCGCCGTCTTCGCCGTGCCGCTCGCCATCTTTATGGCGAAGCTCGCGAGCCCCTGGATGCGCGCGCTACTCGCCGTCGCCGTCACCCTGCCACTCTGGGCCGGGTACCTCGTCAAGATCCTCTCGGTACGCATCGTGTTCAGCGAGGGCGGATTCTTCAACTGGCTCTTTGGCCCACTCGGAATCCAGAGCCCCGGCTACGGCATCACCGTCACCATCATCGCGCTCGTCTACCTCTGGTTTCCCTACATGGCGATTCCGGTATACGTGGCTGTCTCGCAGATACCTGCGAACCTGTTCGATGCTTCGGCCGACCTCGGGGCACGCGGCATGCGCACGATCGTGTCGGTCATGCTGCCGCTCATGAAGCCTGCGCTGATCGCCGGGTCGATCTTCACCTTCTCCCTCAGCCTCGGTGATTACATCGCGGCGAAGTTCGTTGGTGGATCCACCCAGATGATCGGCACCATCATCGCCTCGAACATCAACCTGAACCCACCGGTCGCCGCCGCCTTTTCGGTCGTGCCGATCGTGCTCGTGCTCATCTACTTGCTCGCCGTTCGCCGCACCGGCGCGCTCGAGAACATCTAGGCCCGAAGGGGAATCGCAATGTTGAGACTCGGCCGAGGCGCCAAGATCACCCTCACCGTCATCGCTGCGCTCGTGATCATCAGCACGTACGTGCCGCTGCTCGTGATCGTCATGAACTCCTTCAACCCCAGCCGCATCGCCGGGTGGCCCATCTCGGGTTTCTCGCTCGTGTGGTGGGAGAAGGCGCTCACGAACCCCGCCGTGCACGCCGCCGTCTTCAACTCGGTGGTGGTAGCGCTCGGCGCCACCGCGATCGCGCTGGTGCTCGGCACGCTTTCCGCGTTCGCCCTGCAGCGGTTCAAGTTCTTTGGCCGCGACGTGGTCAACCTGCTCATCATCCTGCCGATCACCCTGCCCGGTATCGTCACCGGTGTCGCGCTGTCGAACACGTTCTACCAGGTGCTTGACCCGATCGGCATCAAGGTGGGCTACGCGGGCATGATCATCGCGCACGCCACCTTCTGCGTGGTCATGGTGTTCAATAACGTGATCGCCCGGCTGCGTCGCATGAACCCCAATCTTGAAGAGGCCTCGATGGATCTCGGTGCTGGCCTCGGTCAGACGTTCCGCCTCGTGACCTTCCCCCAGTTTCGGAGCGCGTTCATCGCGGGTGGCCTGCTGGCCTTTGCGCTGTCGTTCGATGAGGTTGTGGTGACCATCTTCACCGCCCCTCCCGGGGTGGAGACGCTGCCGCTCTGGTTCATGAACCAGATGGCGCGCCCGAACGAGGCTAACCAGGTGAACGTGGTCGCGACGATCATCATCTTGCTGTCGCTGATCCCGGTCTACTTCTCGCAGAAGGCGCAATCGGCCTCCGACGCGAAGTAGCAGCGCGAGCTACAGCCGGGCGCGGTGGTTGTCGCGCAGCTGCTCCGTCGCCCGCTCGAGCGCCGGGTCGTCGCCACGCGCGAGCGCCGCGTACTGCAGCACCACACCGTCTGCCACGGGAAGCGCCTTCACCCACATGCGGCGGCGCGGCACGAAGAGCGATGCGCCGAGTCCCGCGAGGGCGAGCAGGGCGAATATCAGCACCCACTCCTGGGCGGGGTTCTGCATGACGTCGAACGAGGCATACCGCGGTGCGGCCTCGAAGGAAATGGTTCCCATGCCGCCGGGCAGATCCACGGTGTCACCCAGTGTGAGCTCAAGCGAGTCGACCTCGATCGCACGCCCGGTGAGCTGCTGCATGTTCGCGGTGTCGAGGGCGTAGACCGACTGCGGCAGGCCCGCGTCGATACCCAGGTCACCCACGAACGCGTCGAGCGTCAGCACCGGGTTCGTCAGATCGGGGTAGCTGGAGCTGTAGGCACCCGACTCGAGATCGATCTTCGAGGGATAGAAGAATCCGCGCAGCCCGAGCTGCGTTGGCTCCCCCTCGAACTCAAGCCCATACGGCACCTTCACGACACCGAGCGAGGTGAGGTTCTGATCCTGGGGGATGAACGGCATCGACTCGCTGTAGACGATCTCGCCGCCCGCGTCGCGAATCGTGAGGGTGGGCGCATACCCGTTTGCGATGAGATAAATCGGCGAACCGTGCACGCGAAGCGGGTGATTCACGCGGATCACGTCGATCACTTCGCTGGCGTCCGGGTTGATCAGGGTGACGTTTGCGCGGTACTCGCGCACCAGGCCGATCGCGTCGAGATTCCCGTCTTCCGGAGTAACGTAGTCGACCTCAAGCGAGTCAAGCCGCATACCAAATGGCTCCAGGCTCGCGTCCCTGAACGAGGTGCCCGAAGTCGCCGAATCGTAGTCGATGAGTTGATTGACCATCGTCTCGCCCTCGACCAGCACTTTCTGCCCATTGAATGTGAAGGCACCTCCGATGGCCACGCTCACGAGCACCCCGACGAGCGCGAGGTGAAACACCAGGTTTCCGGTCTCGCGCAGATACCCACGCTCGGCCGACACCGAGATCTCGTGCTGCCCGCTTCTGCTCGTGGATCGCTGCACCTCGGTGCGGTACCGCTGCTGGCGCAGGATCGCCTGTGCCTCGGCGATCGCGCGCTCAGCGAACTCTTCACGCTCGGCATCAGTCGCGTTCGGATTTGAGAGCCGCTGCTCGGCGAATCCGGCCATGCGCTGGAGCCTCGCGGGTGTGCGCGGTGGAGCGCTGCGGAGCGCTTTCCAATGGTGGATGATGCGCGGCAGAACGCAGCCGATGAGCGAAATGAAGAGCAAGAGGTAGATCGACGAGAACCAGACCGACGAGTACACGTCGAACGCCTGGATCGGAAACGCATCAAGAATGGGGAACAGCGTGGGGTGATCCGCTTCGTACTGCAGCACGCCATTCGGGTCGGCGCCGCGCTGCGGCACCAGGGAACCCGGGATCGTCGCGACCGCGAGGAGCAGGAGCAAAATGAGCGCGACACGCATGCTGGTGAGCTGTCGCCAAAACCAGCGACCCCAGCCGCGTAGGCCGAGTTCGGGGGATTCGACGGTGGCGGAACCGCGTCCGCCACGTCCGTCTTCGTAATCAGAGGGCCGGGACAAAGCTCGACATCACCGCCTGGAGTGCATACATGATTTGGATCCATACCCCGCTGAGCATAAGTACCCCGATGATAATCAGCAGCACGCCGCCGATGAGGTTTACCGTGCGAATATGACGCTTGAAGAAGTTGGTCGCGGTGGTCATCCACCCGAACCCAAAGGCGGCGAGCACGAATGGCGCACCGAGCCCAATGCTATACATCAGGGCGAGCCAGGCACCGCGCCCAGCCGTACCACCCTGCAGTGCGAGTGAGCCGATGACCGACAGCGTCGGGCCGATACACGGGGTCCAGCCGATCGCGAATACGGCACCCAGCAGCGGTGCGCCCACGAGGCCCAGGCGTGGCTTGAGTTTCAACCGGGTCGTGCGTTGCATTCGACCGAACGCGCCGATGAATACGAGGCCCATGACGATGATGAGAGCCCCCATGATGCGCGTGATTGGGTCTTCCCACTGAATCAGCCACGAGCCGACGCTCCCCGCGAGTGAGAGGATCGCGACGAACACCGCGGTGAATCCGGCCACGAACAGCAGTGCGCCGAACACCATGCGCCGGCGAGTGCGTCGGGCATCGGTGAGGAGCGTTCCGTTTCCCGAGGTCCTGCCTGCGGAGCTGGCAGAGGCGCTGACGTAGGCGAGATACCCCGGCACGAGCGGCAACACACACGGGGAGACGAACGAGACGAGACCGGCAGCGAGTGCGATCACGGAGGCGACGAGCAGTTGCCCGTCCGCCACGAGATCAGTCACATCCACGCGCTAGCTCCTTCAGAATCGAAACATGTACCGATCGGCATACGCCGCTAAGTGGATCTGGCTAGCCCTCAGCGAGGGTTTCGTTGATCAGGGTGCGCAGCTGCGATTCCCCGGCGAGTTGCCCCAGCACCCGATGGGCGACGCGCCCTTCGGTGTCGAGCACCAGCGTGGTCGGCACCGCGTTGAGCGGCACCTGACCAGCGAACGCCCGCTGCACCGCTCGGCCCCCGGCAGAATCCATGATCGAGGCGTATTGGACTCCGAACTCCTTGGCGAACTGAGTTGCTTGCGCACTCTGATCGCGCGTATTCACCCCAACAAACTGCACACCCTGCGGCGCGAACTCGTCGTACGCGGCAACCAGGTCGGGCGCTTCGGCGCGGCAGGGAGCGCATCCGGCGTACCAGAAATTCACCACGGTGACCGAGCCCAGTGTGTCGGCCGACCCCAGCTCGTCACCATACTCGGTGATGCCCGAGAATTCCACCGGCTCAGTGCGCTCGGCGGGGGCGATACTCAGCGACGAACCGTCGCCCGAGACGAAGCCCTTCTCGCCCGAATCTTCCCACTGCTGCGCAAGCGTGTCGGCCTCACCCGTCGAGCATCCCGCGAGCCCAAGCCCCAGCGCGGCAGCCAGGGGCAGCGCGAGCAAAGTCGCCAGGGCGCGGGTGCGGCCAATTCCCCCGCCACGCCGCGATCCACCATATGCACCATCAAACATATTCATCGCTACACCGCCCCGATATCGATCGCGTCGCCCAGCAAGTCGGCCGCGGGAGTGCGATAGTCGACCTCGAACCACCGGCCGCCCCGCTGCTCGAAGCTCGTGATGCTCGAGAGCGCACAGCGCCGGTGCGCAGGATTGTGCGCGAGCGATTTGCCGGCAACGTCAAGATGCGCGGCCCAAATCACAGCCTGATGGCTCACCATCACGATGTCGCCCTCGCGGGTCGACTCCCACGCCTCATTCATGGCCTCGCGCACGCGGGTCGCGATGCTGCGATAGGGCTCACCCCAGCTGGGGCGCAACGGGTTCCAGAAGCGGTACCAGTAGCGCGGGTTCTTGAAGGCTGCCCCACCGCGGTTGACCTGGCCCTCGAAGGCATTGGTTGGTTCAATGATGCGTTCGTCGGTCGCGGTCTCGAGACCGAAGGTCTGCGCGATCGGGTCTGCCGACTGCTGCGCGCGCATCAGCGGCGAAGCGATCAGCCGACCGATTTTCCGGTCAGCCGCGGCCAATTCGAGCGCCGCGGACTCGGCCATGCGCGCGCCGAGTTCTGACAACCCAAACCCTGGCATGCGACCGTAGAGCACGCCATCGGGGTTGTGTACCTCGCCGTGGCGCACCAGGTGCAAGAGTTTGTCGCTCACACAGCCATTCTAGGTTTGCCCCGCCTGTGAACTCCCGCCGCTCGCCTCGATCCCGCGCCACACAATGTCGAGGGCCGCATGGCACCGGGCGCAGTCCGTCGGGGTGGACGCTCGCGCAGGGTTCAGCGCGTCTCAACCCTGCGCACACGTCCACCCTGGGGCTGGAATCAGAGACGCACGGCGCGAAGCGCCGCACCACCGACGCGGGTAGACTGGCCGGGTGACTGAGCGTGTATTGATCAAGGACCTGGCCGCGCGTACCGACGGCCCCGTGCGAGTGGCCGGATGGGTCGAGAAGGTGCGCGACCAGCGCTACGTGCAGTTCGTCGTGCTGCGCGACGAGAGCGGCGCCGTGCAGCTCGTGAACGGCGGCGTGCTGCGCGAGACCGACCCCGAGAACCCACGCTCCGACATCCTGGTGCCCCGCACTCAGACCATCAGCGACCTCACCCACGGCACCTTCGTCTCCGTGACGGGCGAGTTGCAGCACAACGAGCGCGTCAAGCTCGGCGGTGTCGAGATCCAGATCGAAGACATAGAGGTTATCGCGAGCGCACTTCCCGACAACCCGGTCGCCGAAGACTCGGGCCTTGACGTGCGCATGGATTGGCGCTTCCTCGACCTGCGTCGCCCCGAGCAGAACCTCATCTTCCGCATCCAGACCACGTTCCTGAACGCGTTGCGCCAGGTGTGGATCGAGCGCGACTTCATCGAGATCCAGACCCCGAAGCTGATGGCGAGTGCGTCCGAGTCGCGCGCCGAGCTCTTTGAGGTCGAGTACTTCGAGCGTACCGCCTATCTTGCTCAGAGCCCCCAGTTCTTCAAGCAGATGGCGCAGGCAGCAGGCTTCGGCGGCATCTTCGAGGTGGGCCCGGCCTTCCGCGCCGACCCCTCGTTCACCTCGCGCCACGCAACCGAGTTCACCTCGATCGACACCGAGTTCAGCTGGATCGACTCGCACGAGGATGTGATGGAGCTGCACGAGGAGCTCATGGTTGCCGGCCTCGCAGCGGTGAAGGAGAAGCACGGGGAGGCGATCCACAAGCTCTTCGGCATTGAAGTTGCGGTGCCGTCGCGCCCGTTCCCGCGGATCCCGCTCGCCGAGGCGAAAGAGATCGTGAAGGAGCGCGGCTACGAGGTGCCTCGCGCCGATGCAGACATGGACCCCGAGGGCGAGCGCCAGATTGCCGCCTATGCCAAGGAGAAATTCGGGCACGACTTCGTGTTCCTCACAGACTACGCCTCGTCGATCCGCCCGTTCTACCACATGCGTCACGAGGGTGACGCCGAGCTCACCAAGAGCTACGACCTCATCTACCGCGGTGTCGAGATCTCAACCGGTGCGCAGCGCGAGCACCGCATCGACGTGCTCGAGGCGCAGGCGATCGAGAAGGGGATGGATCCAGAGGAGCTGTCGTTCTACCTCGACTTCTTCCGCTACGGGGTGCCCCCGCACGGCGGGTTCGGCATGGGCCTCGGCCGGGTGCTGATGCTGCTGCTGCAGCAGTCGTCGATCCGCGAGGTCACCTACCTGTTTAGGGGACCAACTCGGTTGCTCCCCTAAACAGAAGGTGACCCCCCGAGGTCGAGACGACCTCGGCTCGCCTCGCGCGACGATCAGAAATGATCGTCGCTCCAAGCTCGGCGGGCCTACCTCTTCCGCGGCCCGACGCGCCTGCTGCCTTAGGAGGCGTTCGGGAGCACCACGATGTTGCCGACCTTATGGCCCGAGTCGACAATGCGGTGCGCTTCCACGAGCGCGTTGAGCGAACCCAGGCTGCGGGTCAGTGGATCGAGCTGCCCTTCAACAACCAGACGCATGAGCTCCGCGAAGTCAGCGGGGCGCTCCGGCGCGACGCCCGCGACCACTCGACCGCGCGCACGCACCGTGTCGACGAGGTCAGCAGCTGCGAGCACGAGCGTGCCGTCCGGGCCCAACAGGCTGAGGCCCAACTCGCGGTCGATGTTTCCGACAGCGTCGAACACCACGTCGTAGCTCTGGCCAAGCGCCGCAAGTTCGGCGACCGGCGTGACGGAATAGTCGATGACCGACTCAGCACCAATTCGGCGCATGAGTTCCGCATTCGCTGCGCTCGTGACGGCGGTCACAGTGGCGCCAAAATGCCGCGCGAGCTGCACCGCCGCGCTGCCCACGGCACCAGAGGCCCCGTTGACCATCACGGTCTGACCCGGCCTCAGCCCAGCTCGATCCCGCAAGAAATAGAGCGCCGCGGTGCCGCCAAAGAGCACCCCGGCCGCGTCTGCGTGGCTAAGGCCAGCGGGCTTCAGAGCGACGCGATCCACCGGCACCGCCGCAACCTGGGCGTGCATGCCGAGCGTCTTCCCGTTCATGCCGGCGACCTCGTCACCTGGAGCGAAGCCGGTGACCACTTCGCCCACCCGCTCAATCACGCCGGAGTAGGCGATGCCGAGCACGTGCGTGCGCGGTCCAGTGAACCCGAAGCCGAGCTTCGCCACCACACCGAAGCCGCGGGGGAAGCGCCCAGCCCGCAGACGTCCGTCGGCCGCAGTCACGGCGACCGCCTCGACACGCACCAGCACCTCGCCGCGCTTCGGCTCGGGCGTGGGCTGATCCACAATTTCGACTACCTCGGGCGCCCCGTACCGCCGCACCACTGCTGCCTGCATGTTCTCTCCTTACACCTGTAAGCCGTCAGGAGTACTGTAACCTTACAGTCGTAAGAACGCAAGGAGGCAGAATGCAGCAACGGACACCGCTCAGCAGAGCGAGCATCGTGCAGGCCGCTGCCGCTGCCGCAGACAGCGGTGGCCTGACCGGAGTCAGCATGCGGCGCGTGGGTCGCGAGCTGGGCGTCGAGGCGATGTCGCTCTACCACCACATCGCGAACAAGGACGAACTCCTCGATGCCCTCGTCGACTGGGTCTTTGCGCAGATCGAGCTGCCCACGCCGGAAGACAGTTGGCGCGCGGGAATGGTGAGAAGGGCCGCCTCGGCCAGGGCAGTGCTCACCGCTCACCCCTGGGCGCTCGGACTGATTGAATCTCGGGCCAACCCGGGCCCCGCCCTCCTCACCCACCACGACGCGGTGATCGGTTGCCTTCGCCGGGGCGGCTTCTCCGTGATGCTCGCCTCGCACGCGTTCTCAGCGATCGACGCTTACGTCTACGGCTTCGCCCTCACCGAGCAGAGCCTGCCGTTCGACCCGTCGGCGAGCGAGTCTGCGGGTGACTTCGCTAACGAGTTCATGCCGCTGATCGAGCAATATCCGCACCTCGCCGAGCTCGTGACGACGCTCACCTCCGGGCGAGACTACGTCTTCACCGACGAGTTCAGCTACGGGCTCGATGTCATTCTCGACGAGCTCGAACGCCGCCTCACGGCCACTCCGACCTAGCGCTCAGTGCAGCGGCCAGGGCCGCGATGTGTGGCGCATCGGTGCCGCAACAGCCACCGAACGTCTGGGCTGCGGGCGCGAGCGTTCGCAGACTGGCAACTCCGGTCGCGAACGCCTCGGGGGCATCCCCCGGCGCGTCGTCTCCGTGTACCGCAGCGTTGAGGCGGAACCCGACGAGGCGATCCGCCAGCGTCTTCGCCCCATCAGCGGCCTGAACCTCGCTCAGTGGCAGGGAACTCGCGTCTTGCCAGCCCGACGTCACCTCAATCGCTCTGACCGCCTCACTCGGGTGGGCGCAATTCACGAGAAAGCCACCGGCGTAGCCACCCGTCGCAATATCCACCGAGTGGATCGCCTCGCCCAGCGTGGCCCCATCGGCCAGGCGCCCGTTGGCGCCGACCGTGAACGACACGACGACCGGCACTCCGAGCGTCCTGGCTGCCCGCACGATACCCGTCGCCTCGGCAGCGTCTTGCATAGTGACGGCGGTGATGCGATCCACCCTGGCCCCTGCGAGCGCTCGCACCTGCGGCGCGTGGTACACCTCCGCCGCATCGGCCGCCATGCGCTGCTCGGCTACCCAGTCGTCGAAGCGCGGACCAACGCAGCCCCCGATCTGCACGGTGGCACCAGCACCGAATTCGCGGGCGCACTCACGAGTGAGTGCGACAGCCTCTGTGTTTACCCGCGCGAGCCCCAGCGCGTCGTACCCCAGCGCAGCCCCCCAGTCTGGATTCGCGCGCCAGGTGGGCGTGTCGAGCACGATTGGGGTGCCGGTGGTCGCCGCGATCTCGAGAAACGGGCGATAGTACTCGCGCAGCGCGGCGCGCCCCTCGTCAGTACCGAGCAGCACAAACGCGGCGAACTCCGGCAGCTCCTGACCGAGCCGTTCGGTAAGCGCCGTTTCGATGCCGCCGTCGGTGATGGTGAATGCCATGCCTACCCCTGTTCGTCGCTGCCACGGAATCAATGAGCTCGATGAGATCACACCGTGAGGGTCACGAGGTGTGACACCCCGAGCGTATCCCGGTTCACGCGCGCCAGACAGGGATCCACCTCAGCCTGGGAGGGCGCAATTGGCTGCTTCGACCAGGTCGAAAGCGCCACTTACGCCCGTGCCGGGGCACCGGAGGGCCGCGGAGCCGAGCAACAAGGACGCCGAGCGGCCGAGTATGCCGGAACCGGAACCGCCTATGTCACCAGCGTGGCGAGCGCGGCGCACATGTCGCGCACGAACGAAGGGTTGAAAACCGCAGTGGATCCGCCGGTGCCGAGCAGCTCAGCGGCCCGAGCGAGTGCATCACGCAGAATCCGCTCGTGATCGAAGGCAAGCTGCCCGGGCGAAAGTGCCAGAAAGACCGGGTACCAATCGGCGGTTGCCGCGTCGTCGCCGGCGCTCACCTCGGCAAACTCCTCCGAGATCGCGAGGTACACGACGCTCAGCGTGTCGCCGCGTGGGTCGCGATGGGCGAGCCCGTAGGCCCCGAGCTGCACGAAGATCCCGGGCGTGTCGGTGAGGCCCGTTTCCTCGGCGAGTTCACGCCGTGCCGCATCCTCGATCATCTCCCCGGGCTCGACGAATCCACCGGGGAGCGCCAGTTGCCCCACGAACGGCTCGAACTTCCGCTCGACGAGCAACACGCACAGCTTGCCGTCATGCAGGGTGAGCGCCGCGACGTCACCAGCGACCGGGAAGCGCGTCGGAGCGGGTGCCACCGACTACACCGTGAAGTCGGTAGCCACGCGACCCGCCGCGTGCCGCTTGATGACTGCACCCGCCGCAACGTGTTCGGGGTGCACCACGTACGCGGCGAGCCCCTCGGCATCGTCGAAGTCGGCGATCAGCGTCACGTCCCAGTTGTCACCATCGAACAGGTCGTTGCGGTGCACCGAGATGGCACGCACGCTCGGCACGGTCTCGGCGAGTGGCGACAGCGCCGCGATGATCTCGGTGGCCTGCGCGTCACGCGCTTCCCGACTCTCGCCGCTGAGCTTCCAGGTGACAACGTGGCGCAGGGTCATGGGGTTCCTTCGGGTTGTAGTGCGGGTACGGTGTGTTTGTGGATCGCCGAGCGATCCACATTTCTATGTGGCACGCGAGAACACGCCGCGCCAGCCCGACGCACGCTCGACCGCCCGAGTGAGCTTCTGCGGATCGACGCGCCAGATCGCGTGGCGTCTGCCCCCGATGAGCACCACGGGAATGTCTTCTGCGTGCAGCCGCGCGAGCTCGGGGTCAGTCAGGATGTCACGTTCGTCAAGCGTCGCAATGATGCCGCGCTCTGCGAGTTCACTACAGACGCCTGTGATCACTGCGCGCGCGTCGTCGCACAGGTGACACCCCGGCTTAGAGAGCAGCGTGATGGCAACGGGCTTCGACACGGAACCAGTCTAGGCCGCGGCAAAACATTCGGGCACAGCAAAGGCGCCGAGCAGAGCCCGACGCCCGCCACCAACGCGCCGTAAGGCGCGCTGACTACTTTTTGTTGCGGCGCTGGTGACGCGTCTTACGAAGCAACTTGCGGTGCTTCTTCTTGGACATGCGCTTGCGACGCTTCTTGATGACTGAACCCACGGTAACCTCACAACGTCTATAGGGCCGCCAGTTTGTGGCCCACAAAACATCAATAATACCGCGACGGGGGTGCGAGCGCGAACCGTGCACTCTGAAGTGGATCGAGAAGACCCGCCCGAGCGCCCTATTCCCGCAGTTTGAAGCGAGCTACGAGTTCTTTTACGCGGTGCTCGGCGCGCGCGGCGACACGCCCGATCCGCTCCGCCGCGGCGGCCGTGGAGTCGGGGAGCACTTCCTCTTCAAGCGCTTCGTCGCCATAACCGTCTCCGAAGCGCCCCTCAGGGTCGGTCATGATCTCGCCAGACTCCGACACATATTCGACGGTCACCTCAGTGTCAAAACCCACCGAAAGAAACGGGATGACGAAATCTTCGATCATCTCGAGCGGCTCGGGGTTGAGCGAGTAGTAGCGATGCTGCCCCTCCTCCCGAACCGACACCAGCTCCGCCTCTCGCAACACCTTGAGGTGTTTCGAGACGGTGGGCTGGCTCATCTCAAGCTGAGTCACGATTTCAGAGACGCTGATCTCTGAATCCTGCACATGCCGTTCGAGGAGTACCTGCAAAATATCTCGCCTGGTCGCGTCCGCAATGACCCCGAATATGTCTGGCATAGCCACAAGAGTATCTGAGCAAACGCGATCCGCGTTGTAGCATGACCTGTGCGGTTGCTGCGGCCTGCGGCAAACTCGCCAAACCGGGTGCGAACTACGGGAAGAAGGTTGTGTGAGGGCGCTCACGCGGGCTCGACGAGCCTCGGCACCATCGACACAGAAATCATGGCTGCACGCCCTGATTGAATCCTCGCCTGCCCGCTTCGCCCTGCTCGTCTTCACGGCATTGATCCTGCTGTGGACGGCGCTCCTTTCCCTTCCGTTCGCGAGCGCACGAGGAGAAATCACCCCGCTGGCCGATGCGCTCTTCACCGCGGTCTCTGCCATTTGCGTGACCGGCCTCACCACCGTCAACATGGCGACGCACTGGTCTGTCTTTGGAAACATCGTGATTCTCGCCGGGTTCCAGATCGGCGGAATTGGGGTTCTCACCCTCGCGAGCATGCTCGGGCTCACTGTCACCCGTCGCCTCGGTCTGCGCCAGCGGCTCCTCGCTGCGGCAGATACGAACCCGGCGCGCACGAGTAAGGGCACCAGCGAGAGTCAGGCCGTGGGTCTCGGCGATATCGGCGGCCTGCTCGCTGCGGTTGCTGTCAGCCTGCTCGTGATCGAGGCGGCACTCACGCTGCTGATCGTTCCCCGGCTGATGATGGAGGGGTTCGGGTTCGGTTCTGCCCTGTGGAACGGCTTTTACCTCGCCGCCTCAGCCTTCACAAATACCGGGTTCGTCCCCATCGAAAGCGGCCTCGAACCGTTCGCGACCGATTTCTACCTGCTGACGGTGCTCGCCGTCGGGGTATTTCTGGGAAGCATCGGGTTCCCGGTGATCTTCGCCCTCTACCGCATGGTCGCTGGTCGTGGATGGAAGCGCAACAAGCGGCTCGGCCTCCACGCAAAGCTCACGCTCACCACGACGATCGCCTTTGTGTTCCTCGGTTGGCTCGGCATTGGCGCACTCGAATACAACAACAGTCAAACGCTCGGCAGTCAGGGCTTCTGGCAGACCATCATGTCGGCTGGCTACACCTCAGTCATGACGCGTTCGGGCGGACTCGGCATCATGGATCCGAGCGAGATGAACGGGTCAACCCTTCTGGTGATGGACATGCTCATGTTTGTCGGGGGTGGATCGGCCTCCACCGCCGGCGGCATCAAGGTCACCACGATCGCCGTGCTCTTCCTGGCGGCGTACGCCGAGGCTCGCGGCTACCAAGACATGCAGGCGTTTGAGCGGCGGATCCCAACCGAGGTGCTCCGCCTTGCTGTCTCGATCGTGATCTGGGGATCCACTATCGTGGCAGCCGCATCGATCGCAATTTTGCACATGACCAAGCTCCCCCTCGACCTCGTGCTGTTCGAGGTGATCTCGGCATTTGGCACCTGTGGCCTCTCCACGGGGGTCTCCGAGGCGCTCCCGGATGCTGGAAAATACGTGCTCTCCGCCACCATGTGGGCGGGGCGTGTCGGTACGGTGACGCTCGCCGCCGCCATCGCGGCAACCAGTCGCCGCCGCATGTTCCGCTTGCCCGAAGAAAGGCCGATCGTTGGTTGACATCCGCTCTGACGCACCCGTAATCGTGATCGGGCTCGGCCGCTTCGGCGCCGCGACCGCCGGTCAACTCGACCGCCAAGACCGCGAGGTGCTCGTGGTCGATACCGATGCTGCCCTCGTGCAGAAGTGGTCTGACCGAGTCACCCACGCGGTGCAAGCAGATGCCAAGTCGATTGAGGCGCTGCGCCAGATCGGTGCAGCGGACTTCAAGATCGCGGTCGTGGCCACTGGAGCCTCGATCGAGGCGAGCGTGCTCATCGCCGCCAACCTCGTCGACCTGGGGGTGCCGCAGATCTGGGCCAAGGCGATCTCGCAGTCGCACGGCAAGATCCTCGAGCGCATCGGCGTGAATCACGTGATCTATCCCGAGCGCGAGGCAGGCGAGCGCGTTGCCCACCTGTTGAGCGGCAGCATGCTCGACTTCATACAGTTCGACGACAACTACGTCATCGCAAAGATGTACCCGCCGCGATCCATCCGTGGCCTGTCGCTCAAGTCCAGCGGGGTGCGCACGCGCTATCGCATCACGGTGGTCGGCGTGAAGACTCCAGGGCAGCCTTTCACGCACGCCACGCAAGACACGGTGATCTCGACACACGACCTCATCATCGTGTCGGGTGCCGGAGCTGACGTCGAGCGCTTCGCGGCGATCGCGTAGGTGTCTATCCCTGCGCGATCTCCCGAGATCGCGCCATTGCCGCGGCAAAGGCGCGGTCGAACAGCGCACCCCACTCGCCGCTTTGCAACACCTCGATTGCACGCTCGGTGGTGCCGTTCGGACTCGTGACGTTGCGGCGCAATTGGGCAGGGCTCTCAGTGGATCGCGACAGCAGCTCCGTGGCACCCATCACGGTGCCCTGCGCCAGCACCTTGGCTTCCTCGGCCGAGAAACCGAGTCGTTCGGCGGCAGCCTGAAACTCCTCAACGAAGAGAAACAGGTACGCCGGGCCCGATCCCGACACCGCACCGAGTGCATCAAGACGCTCCTCCCCCAGCACGATGACCGCTCCAACGGTCTGGAAAAGTCGGCGCACGACATCAACCGCGCCTGCGCTTGCTGAAGCACCCCCCGCCACCCCGGTGACCCCTCGGCCGACATTTGCGGGCGTGTTGGGCATGGCGCGCACCACGGACACAGTTGCGGGCACGATGGCCTCCATGCTGGCGGTGGTGATGCCAGCGGCGACGCTCACCACGATGGCCTCGGGTTCGAGATCGTCAGCGACCTCGCGCAAAACGTCGTGAATGAGCCAGGGTTTCACCGCCAGAATCACGAGCTGGGCCCCGCGCACAGCCCAGCGGTTAGCTTCCGCTGTCTCCTCAGCCGCATACGCAACGACATCATCGGCATCCGCAAACGCGGCGGCGCTGGCCACCGAATTCACCGTCACCGTGATGGGGCCACTGGTGTGCTCGCCCGGGCCTCGGAGGCCCGCGAGAATCGCTCCGCCCATGGATCCGACCCCCAGCATCGCGACGCGCGGGAGTGCCTGACTGTCAGATGTATTGCTCATACTCACCAAGTCTAGGATGGAGGCATTGCGACGAAGGGATCCATCTACTATGAGCGCTACCGGCGGAAGCAAAGCGATCATCGCGGCATTTCTCGCGAACACGGGCATCGCAATTACGAAGTTCATCGCGTGGATCTTCTCCGGCTCCTCCTCGATGCTTGCAGAAAGCGTGCACTCGGTCGCCGATGCCGCCAATCAGCTCCTTCTCCTCCTCGGCGGCAAGCGCGCAAAGCAAAAGGCCGACAAGGAGCATCCGTTCGGGTACGGGCGGGTGCGTTACGTGTACGCATTCGTGGTGGCGATTGTGCTCTTTGCCATGGGCGGGGTGTTCTCAGTGTACGAGGGGATCGCAAAGATTCGCGATCCGCATCCCCTTGAATTCTGGTGGCTACCGCTGCTCGTGCTCACGATCGCCATCGTGCTCGAGAGTTTCTCGCTACGCACCGCGATCAAAGAGAGCCGGCCGCACAAGGGCAACTCCAGCTGGATGGCCTTTATCCGGAAGTCTAAGGCGCCCGAACTTCCCGTCGTGCTGCTCGAGGATGTCGGAGCCCTGCTGGGCCTCATCATCGCATTCTTTGGCGTAGGCCTCACCGTGCTGACCGGCAACAGTGTGTTTGACGGCGCGGCAACGATCGCGATTGGCGTGCTGCTGATCCTCATTGCCGCGGTGATCGGCTGGGAGGTTAAGAGCCTGCTCGTCGGCGAGGGTGCCAGCGATGGTGATGTCGCGAAGATCGAGGCGGCCCTCCTCGCGAGCAGCGATGTCGACCGCATCATCCACATGAAGACCCTGTACGTCGGTCCCGACGAGTTCATGATCGGCGCGAAGGTCAGTCTCGCAGCCGATCGCACGATGAAGGAAGTCTCGGTTATCGTGAATCTCGCCGAGCGCCGCGTGCGCGAGGCGGTGCCAGCGGCCCGCATTATCTACATCGAGCCAGACGTGTGGATCGACCCCAACGCAACTCAACCCACCACGAGTTCGGTGGTGATGCTGTCGAGCGACTAACCGCTCGCTTTGGCCGGGGCTACTCCCGGAGGTTCTCTATCGCGCGCTCGAGGACTGAAGCGCCGAGTTCGGGGCCTCGCTACCGGCGTGTTGCGAAGAAGTCGGCAAGGAGCTGTGCGCACTCGTCGGCGCGCACACCGGCGACGACCTCGGGCACGGGATGCGGCAGGCGTCCATCGCGCAGCAGGTCGTACACGCTGCCTACGGCGCCCGCCTTTTCGTCCCAAGCCCCGAATACCACGCGCGGCACTCGGGCGGCGAGAATCACCCCGGCGCACATGACGCACGGCTCGAGCGTCACCACGAGGGTGCACCCATCGAGATGACGGTCGCCAAGCGCGGCCGCAGCCTGACGGATCGCGAGCACCTCGGCGTGAGCCGTCGGGTCTTGCCCTGCCTCGCGCGCATTGCGCCCAGCACCGATCACGAGGCCCTCCGAATCGATGACAACCGCGCCGACCGGAATCTCGCCTTCCGCCGCCGCCAGCTCGGCCTGCTCAAGCGCGAGTTCCATGTGCGCGGCTTCGGCCGGGCTCACCGGAATCGAGTTCACTCGGACCTTCTTCGGTAGGGTTGTGCCATGCGTCTCGTCATCGCGGAACACCCGCTGATCACTCACAAGCTTACGGTTCTGCGCGATGCGAAGACCCCGCAACCCACCTTCCGCATGCTGACCGAAGAGCTCATGACGCTGCTCGCGTACGAGGCAACCCGAGAGGTTCGCGTCGAGCCCTGCACCATCGAGACTCCGGTCGCCACCACCACGGGCGTGCAACTCACGCATCCGCTCCCACTCGTCGTACCGATCCTTCGCGCCGGCCTCGGCATGTTGGAGGGGATGGTGAAGCTCGTGCCGACCGCGGAGGTCGGCTTTCTTGGAATGGTGCGCGACGAGGAGACCCTCCAGCCAGTCACGTACGCCGAGCGCTTGCCAGACTCACTCTCGGGCCGACAGTGCTTCGTGCTTGACCCGATGCTCGCGACCGGTGGATCGCTGGCGGCGGCCATCAAGTTCCTGTTCGACCGGGGCGCCGACGACGTCACCGCGATCTGCCTGCTCGGTACCCCCGAGGGTGTCGAGGCGATCCGCGAGGCTGCTGGCGACCGGCAGGTCACGCTCGTGCTTGGCGCACTGGATGAGGGCCTCAACGAGCAGGCATACATTGTGCCGGGTCTCGGCGATGCGGGCGACCGTCTGTACGGCACTGCGGACTGAGCAGGCGAGGCGCAGAGTTGACACATCGGGCAATGATTTGGTTAACTGAGCGTTATGACTCGCATCACGACATCCCAGTACGCCCTTGAGGTGAACTTTGGGGAGGCTGGCATGATGTGCCGCCGTGGTGCGATGCGCTGTCGAATGTGCATGTAGCAAGGATTTCCCGCCCGCACTCCTACCCGCATTTTGCGGAGGTTGGGTGCCCGCCGCGGCTTCGGCCGCGATCCACCGAGTACCGGTTCGACTGACTCGAACCGCGCTCGCCACGCACATCAGCGGCTGACGGCCGCACCGCCGCCGAATCTCGCGGCAAACGCTGTAAGGACTTCATCATGACGACCCAGACTCTCGACCAGGCCCGCCCCGACTTCGTCGCCGATCTCGCACCCGTTCCCGAGCGCCGCGTGCCCGAAGGCACCGAGGTGCGCGGATTCGCGCTCTACGTGGGCCTCTCCGACGACAAGATCGAAGACGGAGACCCAAAACTCGGAGCCATCGTCGCCCAGATCAAGGAGCTTGTCGCGCAGCTCTCCCCCGCCGCTGAGACGTACGCCGCGGTAGCGCTGGCGCCCGAGGGTGCGGGCGGTCGCGACGTCGACGTGGTGCGCCTGGCGCTCGGCGACCCTGCCGCAATCGCTCGCCAGAAGCAGACTGCTCAAGAGAGTCAGGATCGCGCGGCCAGCGGAGTCACTATCGATCTCTCCCGCAAGCGTGTGTTGCTCGACAACGTGGCGGCACCACTCACTTTCCGCGAATTCGAACTCCTGCAGTACTTCGTGCTGCGCGAGGGACGCACCGTCAGCCGCGATGAGCTCATCACTTCGCTCTGGGCCGATGCCGCAGAGAGCGAGATCCCGAGCGAGCGCACCATTGACGTGCACGTGCGGCGGCTGCGGGTGAAGCTGGCTCAGTACCAAGACATCGTGCGCACCGTGCGGGGCATCGGGTACCGCTTCGACCGGCACGCCGACGTCGCGATTCTGCAGGGTGCGACGCCGAGCCCCGATCTCTTCTAGGCACGGCTTCTCGGCACGGCGCCGCAACTTCACACCACACATTTGTACACACCCTCTGATCGCTCTACCGCGGCGCGCGGTTCTTGCGGTAGCTTGTGTACTACGTACATGTCACATTGAGGAGACTTCAATGACTACGCTGCCCCCCGAAGAAAACAACGGCCAGGCCGCCGACCAGCACGCCGCCGGCGAAGCTGCCGCGCAGCCCACTCCCGCTCAGCCCGAGGCTGCCGCACCTGAGCAGCCCGCGGCGCCGGTGCCGCCGCCAGCCGCCCCGCAGTACCAGGCGCCTCCGGCTGGCGCCTACCAGCAGCCGCAGCAGCCCCAGCAGGGCTACCAGCAGCCGCAGCAGCCGCAGCAGCCCCAGCAGGGCTACCAGCAGCCGCAGCAGCCTCAGCAGGGCTACCAGCAGCCGCAGGCGACAGCGACTGACCCCGCCAACACCATCACGCTGAACTACTGGCTGTCGGTGTTTTTCACCTGGCTCCCCGCGCTCATCTTCTGGATGATTGAGAAAGACAAGGGCAACCAGCGCGCGAATGAGTTCCACGTCGCAAACTTTAACTTTTCGCTGATTCGCACCGGCGTGGTGGTCGTTGGCTGGATTATCGGCATGATCCCTTACATCGGATGGATCCTGGGCCTGCTCATTTGGATCGCTTCGGTCGTGCTCTTTGTCTTCCACATCATGGCGGCCGCGAAGGCACCCGATGCGTACCGCAAGGGCGGTCACCCCGAGTTCGTGTTTAACTTCCCGATTATTAAGTAATCAGTGGATCAAGAAGTCCCGGTTGGCGTTGGCCAACCGGGACTTCTTCATTTGCCGAGGTCTTCACCCGAAGCATCGCGGCGAGCACGACGCGCCTTCCACCATGCCCAAAACTTGGCGAGCTGCATGCGCAGCCAGCTGGTGAAGCGCCTCGCCCAGTGAAACTCTGAACCCAGGATCGTGAGCCCCACAAACACGATTAGCCACCCGGGGCCGGGCAGCGGCACCAGAATGAGCCCGATGATGATTACAGCGGCCCCGATGAGCGTGATGAGCACGCGATAGACGACGTTGAGCCAGGGGTTCTCGCGGATCCGCCCTCGCCACTTTGCCATGAAGCGGCCGATGGGTCGACCGATGCGGTTCGCCCGCTCGTAGTCATCCGCAGTCGGGTCGCTCATGATTCGATGCTACGGGCTCTCGCTGAAGACTCGCAGCATGTCAGCCCCGAGTGGAAACGTGGCTTCAAGACGCGGTTAAGTCTTGAGGAGAGCCCAGAAGGCTAGGCATGCCGGAACTATCGGAGGACCCCGAAGCCGACAGCGCCTACGGCCACCCGAGAACTCCGAAACACAGGACCGTGAACCATTCACATTCCCAGCTACCTGCACACGCCAGGGGAACGGAATCTTCAATTGCCCGATTCGGAATGCAGCCAAGGTCAACTGTGCTGCCCGGTCGGCACATCGGTGCGCAGTAACAGCCTAAAGAATGATGAGGTACCAGCGTCAGACCTGCATGCCGCCCTGAGCTGGCAAGTGAAGGCACACGTTACCAAATTCGACGAGGAGTTTCGATCATGCCCACTGCATATCTCTCGCCCCCAGCACCTGCCGTCGCCGTTGATCTGACGGATGTCATCAAGCAAGTGCACCGCAACTACCCGACCGGGGTAACCGTGGTCACGGTCGCGCGACCTGACGGATCGCCTACCGGGCTCGCCGTGAACGCGTTCTCGAGCGTTTCACTCGATCCGCCGCACGTACTCGTTGCGGTGAACCGTGGATCCGCAACGTACGAATGGTTGGCGGCAGCCGAGAGCTGCGCCATCAACATCCTTGCTTCGACGCAGTTGCGTATCGTTAAACAGTTTGCACGTTCGGGCGGAGACAAGTTCGCCGGAATCGAGTGGAGCCCCGGACAGACCGGCAGCCCGCTCATTCACGGCGCGAGCGGTACGTTCGAGTTGCTCATCCGTCAACGACATGATGTCGGAACTCATACTGTTTTTATCGGCGAAGTCGTCGCGGCACAGGCAGCGGAGGATCCGGCGATGATCTACCGTGACGGGGTCTTTTACTCGGGCAGCGGCCTGATCGTGGCCTGACACCCCATCGTTTCCTTTCCTTACCTCGCACACACTCTCGCTAGCAAAGGCTGTTTCAATGTCACGAAAGATGCATCTCATTGGCTGGTTCGCGGCCGGCCCCATCGCGTATCACCAGGGCGGGTGGCGTCACCCCGATTCTGAGCTTGGGTTCTTCAATGCCGCGCAGCTTGCCAAATGGGCGAAGGTGCTCGAAGATGCGAAGTTCGACGCGGTGTTCTTCGCCGACGGTGCCGAGTTCGATTCGGACTACGCGAAGCGCGGGCACTTTCACCTGCTCGATCTCGTACCGGTGGCCTCGATCATTGCGCACGAGACGAGCAACCTCGGTATTGGCATCACGCAGAACTCGTCGGTGAACGACGCGTTTAATATCGCACGCCAGGTGGGCACTCTCGATTCGATCAGTCAGGGCCGCATAGCTTGGAACGTAGTAACTGGGCAGTCGCCGCGCGAAGCGCAGAAGTATGGTCGCGAATTGCCGAGTCGTGAGGATCGATACGCCCGCGCGACCGAGATGCTTGAGGCGTGCTCCCGGCTCTGGGGCAGCACCCCGGAAAGTGCGGTGCTGCTCGAGAAGGAGACCGGTAGGTTCGTTGACACCGATGCACTGGACAAGTTCGAGTACGCCGGCGCGCATGTGCAGGTCGTCGGTCCGCTGCCGGTCGCACAGAGCCCACAGGGACGGCCGGTGATTCTCCAGGCCGGCGCCTCCCCCGCCGGCCGCAAGCTAGCAGCCCGGTTCGCCGATGTCGTGTTTATCATGTCACGCACAGCCGAACAGCTTAAGGCCAGCGCCCAGACCATCCGGGCCGATGCGGCCGCGGCGGAACGCGGCGGCAAGGTGCTCGTTGTGCCCGCCGTGACGGTCATAGTGGCAGAGTCCACCGAGCAGGCACGCGCAGATTGGAAGGCCGTCAATGACCTGGTGGATCTCGACCAAGCGATCGACTCCGCATCCTCGCTCACCGGCATCAATCTGCGCGACTACCCACTCAATCTGCCGGTCGCAGATCTGCCGGTTCCCGAACAGGGCTCCATCGGCCTAATCCAGCTACTTAAGGAGTCGGCAGCCGAGACAGGTTCGACGCTCGCCGATGCAGCGCGCTCGATGACCAATTCGGGCGTACCGCTCGCACTCGGCAATCCGGTAGAGGTAGCCGACCAACTCGAGGCGCTCTTCGCCGAGAGCACGGCCGACGGGTTCATGGTGCACTGCCCAATCATGCCTGCCGGGTTCGAACGCTTCGCGGAAACCTGTTCGGCGCTGAGCACGAGTTCGCCGTGCCGCCGACCCAAATCACGGGGTCCGCCTCGGCGGCTGCCAACGCCGAGGCCGCCGCCGTGCGCTTGACGGGTATTCGCTGCGATGCTCACGCACGAGCCTGACTGCGCGCTCGCGGAGCGCGGGATCGATTTTCTTTGGCATGATGCCATCCTTTCAACTCGAAAAGATGCGGCACCAAACCTGCGGCGATTCATCTTGGGCGTCCAGAGCTTCGCAGAATACACACCGTTCTTTGAAGATTGTTGTCACCATGTTGTCACCGAACCCAAGCCGAGGTGGGCAAATCATGGTGAAACGTAGACCGCCTGGCGGGACGGAAGCCCAGGCCCACTAAGGCCTCAACAGATCGGGTCTCAGTATCAGAATCCCAGGTGAATCTTCACGGCAAAATACCGGAGACTTCCACCCGACACCGGGATGGCTATTGAAACCACCCGAGCTCTCCAACGCGCAATGGCGACGTGCTTTCCGGCGTAGCAACCGAATTCAGGCCCCCCACAGGCTAAGTCCACCACGGCAAGTGCGCATCTTTCCGACAAGGCTCCGGGTGTATTGCCTTGCCTGAAGTAACCCACCGCGGTTCATGTGAGAGATGTTCACTTGCGAAAGGAAGATCTTGTGACTACATTATGAATGTGCGCTATCGTTATTTTTGAATCGGAGTTCGCCAGAGAGTCCAATATGCATATGAGATTGATGATCCATTGGAATATCTTCTCGATCGAATTTGACTGGATTTGATAGTTGACTATTGCAAAATAACGACGATGCGTCACCGAGCGGACGCGAATTCAAGGGAGTACGAATGAAGCTCTATCCGAACCTCATTGAACGTGAGATTGACATCAACGGATCTTCAGTGAAGTTTCTAGACAGCATCAGCGGTGCCGAAAAGGCAACAATAGTGCTGGTTCATGGAACTGGATCAACTATCGAAAAGAACTTCTGGGCACTGTTCCCCATGCTCGCATTCCAGTACCGTGTCGTGGGCATCAACCTCAGTCAACCTGCAAGCGACGCTTCACTCTCCGTAGATGACTACGTCGAGCAGGTGCATTCTGTGATCGAGGAGACCTCCCCGGGGCAGAAGGTCGTACTTGTTGGGTACTCACTCGGCGCGGTCATCGCGATCGCAGCGGCGGCACGCTACCCGCGCCTGGTAGATCAGCTGGTCTCGATAGCTGGTTGGATGAAGACGGATCGCCATCAGGCGCAGCGTCTCGACCTATACGATCGCCTTGTCGAATCGGCCCCCGACCTGGTTCCGAGTTTCACCCAGTTCGCGAGCTACTCATCGAGCTACATCAGCGGGCGCACCCAGAATGAATATGAGGAGCTTCTTGAACGCAGCGGCTCGGTTAACCCGTACCCTCAGCCACTCATTCAGCTATTGCGGAGCATCGACATTGAACAAGAGGCTTGCGTAGTTGACGTTCCAACACTCGTGATCGGGTGCTCGCATGACCAGATGGTGCAAGTGGGGCGTTCACGCGAGATATTCGGCGCCATTAAGAACTCTCGATACGCCGAGGTTCCAGCGGGTCATGCAGTCGTGCATGAGCGACCGGCCGAGCTCTTCGCGCTGATCGACCAATTCATCGAGCGTCCCGACGAGTACGCGCCAGGGAGCGTGTATTCACGAACGATCGCCTGAGTGCGACGGACACCTGACACTACCCCTGTATGAAAGATGGAGCGAGAGACGTGAACGGGACTAACCAAGCTGAACGGGTTCGAGTGCTGATCGTGGGCAGCGGATTTTCCGGCCTCGGAATGGCAATCAAGCTGAAGCAGGAAGGTGAATCTTCCTTTGTGCTGATTGAACGGGAAAGTTCATTTGGGGGAAGCTGGAGAGATAACACGTACCCCGGAGCGGCGTGCGACATACAGTCGCACCTGTACTCATACTCATTCATGCCGAATCCGAACTGGAGTCGGGTGTACGCGCCACAACCAGAAATTCTTGGCTACATGGCGGATTGTGTTGAGCGCGGCGGAATCACGAATCATCTTCGCTTCAACACCGCGCTTGAGCGGGCTACCTGGAATGAGGAGGAGAAGCTGTGGGTGGTACAGACATCGCAGGGCGACTATCTCGCTGAGATTTTGATCGCGGCGTCGGGACACCTCTCCGATCCCAAGTTCCCGAACATTCCGGGCATTCACGACTTCACCGGAACCACCTTTCACTCTGCTCGCTGGAACCACGATGTGGATCTAGAGGGTAAGCGAGTTGGGGTGCTCGGCACGGGCGCGTCAGCCATCCAGATCGTCCCGGAGGTTGCCAAGATCTCGGGCAACCTCACCGTCTTCCAGCGATCCGCACCATACGTGGTTCCGCGGATGGATCGAGAGTACTCCGCGGCCGAACAGCGAATGTTTGAGCGGATGCCCGAGCTGATGCAGGAAGTGCGGCAGGAGCTCTTTTGGGCGAATGAAGCCCGTTTCCCCCAGCGAAAAGGCATCGAGACGTTCATCAATCGAGTTCGCAACCTCGCGCTCGATCATTTGTCTGCGCAAGTGGAAAATCGAGAGCTCCGAGAGAAGCTCACTCCCGACTATGAATTAGGCTGCAAACGTTTGCTGATCTCTAACGTGTATTACCCGACCTTTCTTCGAGAAAACGTTGCTCTCGAGACAACGGGTATTGATCGAATTGAAGGCAGTGATGTGGTGCTCGTCGACGGTACGCGGACGGAATTGGACGTGCTCATCGTCAGTACCGGTTTTGAAGCAAGTGATCTCCCAATCTCGCACCTGTTGTATGGCGTTGACGGCGAGTTGCTTGCAGATCGCTGGGCGAGTGGGGGTCAAGCGTATGCGTGCAGTACCGTCAACGGATTCCCCAACTTGTTCATCATGAATGGACCAAATTCTGGCCTCGGCGCGGGGTCGATCATTTTCGTCATCGAGTGCCAGATCGAGTACATTCTTGGTGCACTTCGCGAGCTCACCGAGCGCGGTGCTTCGCGAATCGAAGTGAGTCGTGAGGCCGAGGAGGAGTTCGTCGCAATGGTCGAGGCCAAAGCGTCAGACACGGTGTGGACGCAAGGAGGGTGCAAGAGTTGGTACGTCGATCCGAGAAACGGGAGACTCACTACCATTTGGCCCGACTTCATGACGCATTTTCGCCGGCTCAACGGAGCCTTCGATCCAACGCCGTACTCGTATGAAAAGCGTGTGCAACCTCAAGTACTGGAAAGTGCACTCAGCGCGAATTAAATAATATAAGCGCACTTATGGATAGTCATGCGAACCACGATGGCACGGGCCAAATTGTTGCGGCATCATGTGGTCAGGTTTGGCATGTATGCATGTCACATCGTGACAAATTTTTTGGAAATTGACACTAGACAGGCGTCAAAAAGGCGATAGTATACATTCATAATTTCTTTCCTCGGGCGCAAGACTGCGAACGAAGAGACACACAAAGGAGTGAGAAATTGACAAGTTCTCGGAGCACTGACGTACTCATTGTCGGGGCAGGTCTGGGAGGCATTCTGAGCCTGCGGAAAATGACTGCAGAGCTCGGTTTCGAAGCCATCGTGATCGACAAGGCGCCAGGCGTTGGTGGTACCTGGTACTGGAATCGTTACCCCGGTGCAATGTCCGATACCCAGGCGCACGTGTATCAGCTGCCCTTCGAAAATGATCTCTACCAAATTAATGATTTCGAATCGCGCTACGTGCAGGCCCCTCAAATTCGTGAGTATCTCGAAAAGGCCGTCGACTTCTGGAATCTGCGAGACCGCATCGCACTGAGCACCGAACTCATGAGCTCAACGTTTGACGAGGAGAACGAGGAGTGGGTTTCAGAAACTTCGCGCGGCACCATTCGCTCGCGTTTCCTCATCACCGCGCTGGGGCTGCTGTCGCAGAAGAACGTGCCTGACATCCCCGGTATTGAGAAGTTCGCTGGGCAGATTGTCCACACTGCTGACTGGCCTGCTGACCTTGAGCTGGCGGGCAAGAAGGTAGGAGTAATTGGCAACGGGTCCACTGGCGTGCAGCTGATGACGCAGCTCGCCAAGTCGGTCGGTCACCTCACGTCCTTCCAGCGCACTCCTCAGTACAGTGTTCCGGCCGGGAACCGCCAGTACACCACCGAGGAACTGCACGCTTTTAAAGCGAACCCCCAGGCGCTGTGGGATCGGATGGAACAGAGCGCAATTGGCTTTGATGTGGACGAGGTGACACGCAAGTACGCCGATTTCTCACCAGAAGAAGCCGACGCCATTTTTGAAGCAGCGTGGAGGAAGGGCGGAAACTTTACCTTCACACATGAAACCTTCGCAGACGTACTCGGCGATCCCGAGGCGAATGATGCGGCGGCCCGGTTCATCAAGCGGAAGATTGAAGAGATCGTCGTAGATCCGGAGACTGCGCGGAAGCTTCTCCCGACCGAGATCTTTGCTCGCCGACCGATCTGTGACTCGGGATACTTCGAGATCTTCAATCAGCCGAATGTCACGCTTGTGCGAACCAGTGAGAACCCCATCCGCGAGTTCACCCCAGACGGGGTGATCACGGAAGACGGGGCCCTTCACGATCTCGACGTGCTCGTGCTCGCTACCGGATTTGACGCGATCGAGGGAAGCTACCGGTCGCTAGACATTCGAGGTCGAAATGGGGTTGCTCTCAACGAACACTGGGCAGACGGCGCGGCAGCGCAGTTTGGAGTTTCTGTTTCGGGATTCCCGAACATGTTCATGGTCCTTGGGCCGCTCGGCCCCTTTGTGAACCTCCCGATGGCAATCGGCCTGCAGGTGCGCTTCATTACCCGTGCACTCCAGAACCTGACGGAGCACGGAGGTTCGTCGATCGAACTCACCGCCGAGGCGGAAGAGGAGTGGCTGCAGCGTTGCTTGGACCTGCTCGAAGGGTCTCTCTTCCTTGAAACCTCTTCGTGGATCTTCGGGGCAAATATCCCGGGGAAGAAGAAGTCACGAACGGCGAGCTACTTCACAGGCGCCCTTCGCGAATACATTGCGCTGATGAATGAGGAGACAGCGTCGGGATTCTCGTCCTATCGAATCGCGGTGCCGTCGGTGGCGTTACGACACAGCTAATCCACGCGCTCACAGGTTGAGCGACTCGTATTCAGAAATGGCCGGGCGCTACGTCGAGCCAGCCTTCAGCGCGCCGCGCGCACATGAGGGCTCTCAGCTGAGTTCGCAGATTGAAATAACTCGCCGACGGTCGGGAGTTACACCCGCGGCGCTCTCACCAGTCCGAAATGATTTTGAGGAACTACATCATGAATGTTGAGTTGAGTTCGTCGTTGCCAGTTGGATCTCGCGCAGCGAATCGCAGAGGGTTCTATACGACTCTCGGCGCAATAGCCCTGCTCTTGCTTGCCAGCCTTATCTGGGCACCATCGAGTTTGTCGTCGGGTGCGGTTGCAGGAATGTTGCCGTTCGCGGCAGTGCTGGCAGTCGTTGGGTTGGGACAGATGCTGGTTGTTCAGCAAGCCGGATTTGATTTGTCAGCTCCCGGCTCCATTTCCTTGTCCGTTGTGCTCATTGCCTACATTTCATATGGCGACGACAGCAAGATTCCACTCGCAATCGGAGTCGCGTTCTTATGTGCCATTGGGGCGGGGCTGCTCAACGCTCTGCTCATTGGGTGGCTGAACCTCAGCGCGATCATTGCGACACTGGGTACAAATGCACTGCTAATGGGAATCATTTTGGGAGTCTCTGGCGGGGTGCCTCGGAGCTCAAGCGGTAGCATTTCTGCGTTCACCAACAGTTCGGTACTCGGTATCCCCAACTCGGCAATTGTTGCGATTCTCGTGGTTGCGCTGGTCGGGCTTGTGCTCAAGAAGACTGCTGCGGGTCGGCGGTTCGAGGCCGTCGGTGCAAGCAGCAGCGTGATGAAGGCTGCTGGGGTGCAAACGCGAGTCTACAAGGGGGCTGCGTACGTTGGCGCGCAATTGCTCTATGCAGTCGCAGGCACGCTTCTCGTAGGGATTGTGGCGCAGCCGACGGCGTACCTCGGAAACAGCTATCTCTTACCCTCAGTCGCGGTGGTGGTGCTCGCCGGTACGGCATTGAGCGGCGGTAAGGGATTCCCTGTCGCGACCTCACTTGCAGCGCTCTTCCTCACTCAGCTCAACCAGTTCACCCTGGCGCTGGGCGTGACCTCCGCGGCACAGACACTTGTGCAGGCTTTTGCATTCGGTGTCGGTGTGGCGATCTACTCCGTCGATTGGAAGCGATTGATCGAGAAACTACCGGGCGTTGCGCGTGAGAATCGCGCGGTGCCCGCACCCGTGTAGGACATTGAAGAATTCACGTCGAAACACTTTCAACGTGACGGTATAAAACAAGCGAGAAGGATGGCAATGATGACATTCAAGAAGAAGACCCTCGGACTTTCGGCGTTCGTGGCGAGTGCACTTATTCTCACTGGATGTGCGAGTTCAAGTGAGCCCGCGTCGGAAGCAGGCGCTGTCGCCCAAGGCGATATTCCGGAGTGGTGCGGCACTGACAAGGAGATCAGTCTTGCGATGCTCGACGGCTTCGGCGGCAACCCGTGGCGTCAGATCGCTGTCGCTTCGGCCGAGGAAGAGGTCGCAAAGTGCCCGAGTGTCACATCATTTGAATACGCAGATGCTCAGGGTGATACACAGAAGGCCATCTCGGACATCAACGCGATGACCGCTACCGGTGTGAACGCGATGGTCGTCTTTGCAGACATGGGTGAGCCCGTGCTGCCAGCAATCCGCAGCGCCTACGAGGCCGGCGTGGTAATGGTGCCATATCGTTCAGATGTTGGCGGAGAGGCTGGCGAGGACTACGACCTGTTCGTTCCATCTGCTCCGTTCGATTCGGGTGTGCTCTGGGGTAACTGGATCAAGGAAACCTATCCTGATGGGGCGACCCTGATCTTCGCCGGTGGTCCGGCGGGTGGGTACCAGTCGACAGAGGAGCGTCGAGGTGTGGACTCGGTACTCACCGATGCGAAGTATCAGTGGGTTGGGGAACAGCCGTTCGAAGTGACTGACTGGGATCCGGCGAAGACTCAGCAAGTCTTGACTGCGGCGGCAGCGAAGTACCCTGACATTGATGTGATCGTTGGTTCTTATGGCTCATCATTTATTGGTGGACTTCAGGCCTTCGAGAGTGCGGGGCTTCCGATGCCCTCGATCGCTGCGGAGGACGGTCACGCGCTCGGCTGCTTCTGGACAGAAAATCACGAGGCGAACCCTGGCTTCAATGTCTTCACAGTGACGACCGGCATTGATCACGTGCGACTTGCAATTCAGCATGCGGTTGCGATCGCAACGGGGGGTGTCGAACCAAGTGAGCAGTTCAGCGTTGAAACATTTGAAGATTCGACCTCTGAGGAGTACCCAGTGCAGTGTGACCCTACGCTCCCGCTTGACGTTCACCTGTCAGGTGAACTCCCCGCTGAAGAGCTGGTGAAGCTGTTCGGATAGCTCACCTGCGGGGGCGTCACGTGCACATGATTGACGCCCCCGCACCGGCCACGGAATTTGGAAGGACGTTCACGTGAACACGACGGATACCGGCAGGGTCATGGACACCCAAGCCAAGGGACTCACAACGGCAGCGCTGATCCTTGAAGGAATCAGCAAGAGCTTCGGCGGAACTCTGGCGCTTCAGGATGTGTCTCTCACTGCGTACTCGGGTGAGGTGCACGCGCTGCTCGGCGAGAATGGTGCGGGCAAGTCGACTCTGATGAACATCGCAACAGGGATGTTTGGCCCAGACAATGGATCGATTGTGGTCGGCGGGGAGGAGCACACCTCGCTCACACCGACGACAGCCCGAGACGCCGGTATCGCGATCGTGCACCAGCATCCGGCGGTCGTGCCCGATCTGACGGTGTACGAGAATCTCTTGATCTCACTCCCCGCACGGGCCCTTCCCAAATCAGATCGAAGGTCACACGCGCAGGCTTTGATTGATCGCGTGGCGCTCAAAGCGCATCTCGATGAACGTGTTGAACGTTTGAGTGTGGCGGAACGCCACTTGTTAGAGATCGCGAAGGCGCTTGCCAGCAGCCCGAAGGTGCTGGTGCTCGATGAGCCCACCGCCCCACTCGGAAGCGATTCAGTAGAGCTTCTGTACGGCATTGTCCGGCAAGTGGTCGAGTCGGGAACCGCTGTTATCTACATAACTCATCGCATGGCAGAGGTGCGTGATCTGGCAAATCGGGTGACTGTCTTGCGAGACGGAAAGCTTGCAAAGGCCGACATCGGCATCGACGAGGTCTCCGACGAAGAGCTGTTGTCGCTCGTGGTTGGCAGGCGCCTCGCTTCGGCGTTTCCAGCGAAAGCCACATTCACAAATGAGAGCCCGAACCTCATTGTGGAAGGACTGACCGGGGGGGCATTCGCCGACATCTCGTTCAGCGCCCGGCCCGGGGAGATTGTCGGCATTGCCGGGGTCGTTGGCAACGGCCAGACTGAGCTGGTGCGAGCACTGGTCGGCCTCGACCATTTCGATGGGCACGTGAGCATAGATGGTCGATCTTTGTCTTCTCGCGAATTGCGGAATAAGACCGGCTACATGCCGGCCGATCGACATAACGAAGGCCTTATCCTAGATTTCTCAGTTCGAGAGAACACCGCGTTTTCCTCGCTCAAGAAGTTCGTCGCGGGCCCCTTGATGAGCCGCAACCGTGAGGTGGCCGCCGTCTCCAACTCACTCCAGTCGCTCCGCGTCAAAGCGCCTTCGCTAGAGGCGCCAACCTCTGCACTTTCCGGCGGTAACCAGCAGAAAATTGTCATGGCTCGGACCGTGCTCGGTGACCCCATCATGGTGGTGGCAGACGAGCCCACTCAGGGCGTCGACGTTGGCGCGCGTGCGGAAATCTACGAAATTCTGCGCAAGATTTCGTTGGATGGTACTCCGGTAATTGTCGTGTCATCTGACGCAAAAGAACTCGAAGGACTGTGTGACAAGGTTCTCGTGATGTCGCGTGGTCGAGCGATCCTCGAGCTTCAGGGCGATGAGGTCGATGAAGAGAAGATGGTGCACACTGCAGTGTCGACCCGTACGGCCTCAATTGCCGCGGTTGGCGACAGTCGGCCAGCGCGAAAGTTCGACCGTCTCCTGAACGGTGAGTTGCCTCCGATCGTCCTGATCACTCTTGTCATTCTCGGGCTTGGCGCTCTCGTGCTGGCACAGAATGGCAATTACCTGAATTCTTTTAACCTCAAGACGATGATGCTGTCGGTGTCTGCCCTCGGATTCATTGCGCTCGGACAAACGATTGTCATGATGCTGGGAGGGATCGACCTATCCGTGGGCCCACTAGCCGGTTTGCTCGTGGTTGTCGGAACGTTCTTCTTCAGCGATGGATCTGCGCTGGGGTCCATACTGCTGGGTTTCTCGGTGATGCTGCTGGTTTCCGTGGCTGTCGGACTCATCAACGGCTCGCTTATTCGGTACGTGCATTTCACCTCAATTGCTGCGACTCTGGCTCTGTACATTGGGTTGCAGGGTGTGAGCTTCGTGCTTCGCCCACGCCCGGGCGGCACGGTCGATCGAGAGGTTATCGATTTCCTCGGGGCCACCCTTGGTGCTGTGCCAGTCGTCTTTATCGTGCTCGTCGTTGTGACCATTGGGCTGGAGATCTCGCTGCGAAAGACCCGTTGGGGAATGGTGCTTCGCGCTGTCGGATCGAGTGAGTCGAATGCCAGACAAATCGGTATCGGGGTGAACTGGACTGTGATCGGCGGATTCGTCGCCGGGTCAGTGTTGACCTTCATGGGGGCAATCGTGCTGGCGCAGCAACTTGGCGTTGGTGATGCCGCACAGGGCATCGGCTACACCTTGACCAGCATTACTGCCGTAGTTCTCGGGGGCACCAGCATTTTTGGTGGAAGGGGAACCTTCATCGGAACGCTACTCGGTTCAATACTGCTCGTTCAGGTACTGAACGCGACCGTCTTCTTCCGTATGGATCAGCTTTGGCAGTACCTGCTGCAGGGCATCCTGATTCTTGTCGCAATGCTCGCATACTCCTTTATTCGGCCGAAGCGGCGAATCGGAACATGAGCCAGACACGCACCAGTCGCTGACCGGTGTGCAGAAGTCACCCACCTAAGTAAGGGAACAACATGAAGCTCGTCACTTACCGCTCGGGCACGGAAGACCGCGCGGGGGTCGTCTCCAGCGAGGGCGTAGTCTGTGATTTGGAATTCGCTCTCCAGCGTCTCGGTTTGACTGCCACGCGGAACGCGCGAGAGTTCCTGGAACTGTATGGTGGCGATCTTGCTGGGGTCGAGCAGGCGTTGCGTGCAGTCGACACCACACTTCATCGTGTCGGTCTGGTCGACGAGCTTGAACTTCTCAGTCCGATCGCCGACCCCGAGAAGGTGCTGTGTGTCGGCCTCAATTATCTGGATCATGTGGCGGAAACCGAGCGAAACTTACCCAAGTTCCCGGACGTATTCGCGAAGCTTCCACGATCGCTTACCGGGCCTAGGTGTGATATTCCGGCTCGCTCGATCACTGATCAGCTCGACTTTGAAGGTGAGATTGCGATAGTGATCGGGCGTTCAGGCCGGTCCATTCCCGAAGATTCAGCACACGAACACATCGCTGGATTCACGGTACTGAATGACATCACTGCGAGAGATGTCCAGTACCGCGGGACCCAATGGACGCTCGGAAAGTCGCTCGACGCGTCGACTCCCTGCGGCCCGTGCCTCGTGACGACCACTGAGCTCGATGTGGCATCCCCTCTTGAGGTCATCACGAGACTAAATGGAACTGAGATGCAGCGTTCGCATACGGGCTTGCTGATCTTTTCATTTGCACGGATTGTGAGCTACCTTTCGACCTACTGTGAACTTGCGCCGGGAGACATTATAGCCACCGGTACCCCAGCCGGAATCGGTGCGAAACGCGTTCCACCGGTGTGGCTACAGCCGGGTGATGTCATTGAAGTTGAAGTGCAGGACATTGGCGTACTGCGGAATTCCGTGATTGAGTGACTATCTGGGAAGGATAGTTCAACCACATGAAGCAAGAATTCGCCTCAATACCAGAGCCACCGAAGGTTGGTGTTCGGCAGGCCTCCAAGCTGCGACAACGAAATAGAATCGAGGAAGAAGCAGGCAAACTCCTTCTTACCAAGACGTTCGACGAGATCACCACGAAAGAGGTGGCGGCCGCAGCAGGTGTCGGAGAGTCGACACTCTTTCGGTATATCCAGAGCAAGCAAACCCTGCTCACTATGGTGTACGGAGATCGGCTTGATGAAATCCTGACACGAGCTGAGGAGAATGACGCGGAGGCCCGTTTCAACGCTGGCAACAATGTTACGGGAAAGCACTTCACCGAGCGCGCATTGGCGGCCTACCGACTGCGCTGCGATTTCTACCTGCAGAACCCGGTGAACGCTGCTCTGTACTTGAGAGAGGGTTTCTCCCCGGATGCTCCCGATGTTGCACGGCACATCGCTCAGGGGGACCGCAGTATTCGTCTGCTGACATCGATCATTCGCGAGGGACAGGAAAACCGTAGCCTCCGAGAAGACATCGAGGCCGCAATCGTCGCTCAGAACTGTCACGGGGCCTTCATCCACGAGATCGACCGAACCCCGGTTCGACACTTCGACCCCCAGACGATTTGGGAGCGACTCGAACGGAGATTGGTCGCGCAGTTGCGACCGCTGGAGATTACCTAGATCGGTGTGCCGACCGAGGTGCGAATCTTTCGGCAGCTCCGCGACGAATGGAGACCAGTGAGTCTGCGATGGCACGCCATCGCGAATTCATCGCGCATAAGAGGTTGTTCATGAGAGAAATTGAGAGTGAGGATCAGTGATGGACATTGAAGTAAACGGAATCGTACCCGGGCAGACCATGTTGGCTGCAGTGACACGATCGAGTTCGGATCGGAGTTTCACCCTTGAGCGAATTCCGGTGCCGCAGCCGAAGTCAGGCGAAGCATTGCTTCGAGTCAGCGCGTGTGGGGTGTGTCATTCCGATCTTCACGTACTCAAAGGAGAGATCGATTTCCCACGCCCCGCAGTGATGGGGCACGAGCTCAGCGGCGTGGTGGTATCACTGGGGGCTGAAACCGAGGGTTTCGAGCTGGGAGACCGAGTGGTGGGCGGCTTCATCATGCCGTGCACGACGTGTGCCAGGTGCACGCAGGGGCGGGATGACATTTGTGAAGTCTTCTTCACAGAGAACAGGCTCAAGGGAAACCTGCTCGATGGGACTTCTCGTCTGGTAGATGGCGAGGGGAACCGTCTGAACATGTATTCAGCGGCAGGTTTCGCAGAATATGCCGTGATTCCGGTCAGTGCTCTGGCGAAGGTTGACGACCAAGTCGACTTGGTCACGGCCGCAGTGCTGGGCTGTGCGGGAATGACCGGATATGGAGCGGTCGTGCGTGGAGCTGGAGATGTTGCGGGGCTTTCTGCGTGCGTCATCGCGGTCGGTGGCGTGGGCTTAAGTATCACCCAGGTCTTGGCGTCACTTGGCGCTCGTCAGGTGATTGCCGTCGATGTTGACGAGCGAAAGTTGGAACTTGCCGCGCAGCTGGGAGCGACGCATACTATCAACGCTCGCAACGAGACGAACGTGATTGAGGCGGTACAGGCGCTCTCGGGGGGCGGAGTCGACGTCGCGTTTGACGCGCTCGGGAGTCCCCTCACGCTCGGGCAGGCAATGCGGGTATTGGGCGAAGGTGGCCGCGGTGTAGCGGTTGGCCTGTCGGCTTCAGATTCTGAAGTTTCTGTCCCGATCAATGGCTTGGTGCGTCGCGGACAGTCGATGCAAGGTTCCTACGGTGGACGAACACGAGTCGACCTGCCAGCAGTGGTGAGTCTTGCCGCAGAGGGAGCGCTGTCGGTGGAGAAGCTCGTGACGAACCGCTACTCGCTGGATCACATCAACGAGGCGTATAAAGACCTCGCTGACGGAAAGATTTTGGGTCGCGGCGTCGTTGTATTCGATGAGGTCGCATAGCGCTATTTCAGAGGTGTTGACGTCTCGAAGCGGAGGTCGACCGGCAACGTGTGAACGCACACTCAGCGATGGTCTTGGCCGGCAATTCGCCAGCCAAGACCATCGCTGTTGTGACGGAAAATTACACGCAACAAGCTCAATCTCTCATGAACAAGCCCCCGTCGGTGAACCTGATTGCTCAGTCCACCGACGGGGGCGACATCACGCACGAGCGTGCGCTGGCTGCCTATTGCGCGTATCGCAGCAGCTTCTTATTCGCGAATTCCTCGAGGCCGAAGCGTCCGAGCTCGCGACCAAAACCCGAGTCCTTCACGCCGCCGAAGGGAAGCCCAGGCTGACTACGAAGGGTGGTGTTGAGCCCCACCATTCCTGTGTCGAGGGCATTTGCGATTCGTTCGGCTTTCTCGGGGTCAGAAGAGAATACGACAGCGCCGAGGCCAAACGGCGTATCGTTTGCGAGGGCGATCGCCTCGTCCTCCGAACTCACCCGATAGAGCACAGCAACCGGTCCGAAGAGTTCCTCGCGGTACGCCCGCATCTCAGGCGTGACACCGGTGAGAACCGTAGCCGGATAGTACGATCCGGGCCCTTCCGGAACGCTGCCGCCCGCGTGTACCCGCGCCCCCTTGGAGACAGCATCGTCGACCTGGCTCGCAACATCGAAGCGAACAGCCTCAGAGGAGAGCGGGCCAAGTTTCGTTGATTCTTCGAGTGGATCGCCGGTGCTCCACTTCTGCGTCTCCGAGAGGAACTTCTCGAGAAACTCATCCCAGACATCGGCGTGCACGATCATTCGTTTGGCAGACGTGCACGCCTGACCGGCGTTATTGAAACGACCGCTTGAGGCGAATTCAACTGCGCTATCGATATCTGCGTCGGGCAGCACGATGAACGGGTCTGAGCCACCAAGTTCGAGCACACACTTCTTGAGGTGCTGTGCCGCGCTGAGCGCTACCGAACGCCCCGCCTCCTCGGACCCTGTGAGGGAGACCGCGCGAACTCGGGGGTCTGCGATGAACTCGTTGATGTCTGGACCGCTGACGAGGAGATTCTCATACACACCTTCGGGGGCACCCGCTTCAGCGATGATTCGGGCAATCTCGATCGACGTAGCTGCGCAGGAGCGTGCATGCTTCAAGAGTATGGTGTTGCCGAGCAATAGGTTCGGGGCAACGAAGCGGGCTACTTGGTAGTACGGAAAGTTCCACGGCATCACACCGAGAACAGGGCCCAGGGGCGCGGAACGCACCAGAGCCCGCCCACCCTCGACATGTTCGAGGTGCTCATCCTGAAGAAATTCGGGTCCATGATCCGCATAGAAATCAAAAATCTTTGCGAGCTGCTCTACTTCTGCGCGGCCCTGCGAGATGGGTTTCCCCATCTCGTTCGCTGCAAGTACTGCAAGCTGATCGACACGTTCGCGATGCAGGCGTGCGATCTCACGCAAGACTCTGGCGCGCTCCTCGAGAGTCGCGCGTGACCAGCTCTCGAATGCAGCAGCAGAGCGATCAACGCTCGCCGCGCGTTCATCTTTCGTCATGGTGTGATAGTTAGAAAGTTCAGCCCCATCGCGGGGGCTCGTGGTTGCAAAGGTACTCATTCGTTCATCCTTTTTGAGGGCCAGCGACAGATTTCAGCCGCACGCGATTCTCGAGTCGGAGGCCGCAGTGCGGCGCACGGTGTGGCGCCTGATTAGGCCTTGTTCACACAACCCGCGTCGACAGGCAACGTCACCCCTGTGACGTACCGAGCATGATCTGACACCAGCCATGCGATCGCATTCGAAATGTCGATCTCTTCGATCAGTCCGACTGGCAGTGCGTTCGT
This sequence comes from Leucobacter fengyongliangi, assembly GCF_050971685.1. Taxonomy (NCBI): domain Bacteria; kingdom Bacillati; phylum Actinomycetota; class Actinomycetes; order Micrococcales; family Microbacteriaceae; genus Leucobacter; species Leucobacter fengyongliangi. The sequence goes on from NZ_JBPCEU010000002.1 coordinate 178,967, forward strand.
GAGTGTGTTGTCGCCCGCCGCAGCCAACCACTCTTGAGCGGCAGGACCCGCGACCATCGGCGTACCGATTCCGGTTGGGTGGACAGTGTTCACCCGGATATTATGCGGAGCGAGATAGTTGGCGTATGCGCGCATGAGGCCAACGAGCCCGTGTTTGCTTGCGGTGTACGCAAGCCCGCCTGGGGTGTTGCCGCCAATGCCAATGAGCCCAGCGGTCGAGCTCGTGAGAACGATCGAGCCACCACGACCTTGCTCAATCATTTGGGGTACCGCGATGTCGACGGTGTGGTAAACGCCGGTCAAGTTGATATTGAGAACGTCATACCAATCACTCGCGTGAGGATTGAGCGTGAGCGTTGCCACACCTGCATTTGCGAGAACGATATCCACGCCACCTAGTTCCTCGGAGCCAGCAAGGAACGCGGCCTCCAACGACTCACGGTCGCGTACGTCTGCTTTGAACGTCCGGATCTGTCGATCGTGTGCTTCGACCTGCAGAACCGTTTCTTGCAAGTCGTCTTCGGTGCCCATGGAATAGGGCATGTTAGCGATGTCCTCACAAATATCTACGGCAATGATATCGGCGCCTTCTTGCGCGAGCCGGACTGCGTGAGATCGGCCTTGACCTCGCGCCGCACCGGTGATGAAAGCGACCTTGCCTTCGAGATTTCCCATGATGACTCCTCCTATTGTTTTCCGAATTTGAGCGATTCAGGTGTGAATGCCCGAGTCTTCCGCTGGCCTCACTACACGAGGTCGGCGATGGTGGCTCCAGTGAGCGCCTGTCGCGCCCGCAACACGGCGGCCTCCTGGAGTGCGCCAAGTGCCCGCTGAGATCTCCAGGCAATGTGCGGGGTCAAGATGGTCGCTGGCGTCTCGCGAAGCGGGTGGTCAGTGGGAAGCGGCTCTGACGAGAAAACGTCAAGACCGGCTCCTCCGATTCGCCCCGTGCGAAGGGCCTCACTGAGGCTGACTTCGTCAATGAGCGCGCCTCGCGACACATTCACGACGACGGCTGTCGACCGTATCTGGCTCAGTCGTTTCGCGCCCAAGAAATGGGAGTTCTCCGTGGAGGCAGGCACATGCAGGGAGAGCACGTCGGATTTGGTGATGATGTCGTCGAGATCTGCTGAGAACTCACAATCGACATAGGGGTCGTATCCGCGAACTCTCGCACCGAGCGCGGCGTACAAGCGTGCAACCTTCATGCCGATACGGCCCAGTCCCACGATGCCGACTTCGAGCTCCTCAAGGGCAGGCGCGTCCATTAACAGGTTTCCTGCCCAGCCCCCCGACCGAACTGTCGCGTCGGCGACGGGAAGCTGCCGAACCAGAGCTAACCCGAGGGTCAGCGCATGAAATGCGACCTCTTGCGTCGAGGCATCAGGCACGATTGAGACGGGAACTCCAAATTCCTTTGCGGCTCCAATATCAATGTTGTCGTATCCGATTCCATATCGAATAACGCCCCGACACTGACTCATTAGGGAGAAATCCTCTGCGCGGACGGATGCGTAGGGCGTCAACATCACGATGGTTGCTTCGGGCAGGTGCCGCTGAAAATCTTCGACCGAGGTTGCGACGCGGAGTTCGGCATTCAACTCTGCAGCCAATCTCTCTTCGCGATCGAGGTGGGGGAATTGGTGCGGGGCAACGAGGATGATGGGAGCTTGATACTGTGATGGTTGCAAGGTGTTTCCTTGGATAGCAGTGCTGTCGGAAGGCTCAGTTCGTGCGATGCGTTCCAGTCAGGGTATGTATGTGGTGGACCAGGGGAGTCGCGTCCCGCGACCAGGAGTGGCTGCCGATCTCGTCATGCCTCGTAAACCGCCATCTCTGGTCGGGGAGCGACGGAGGGCTACTCTTCTCTTCGGAAGGACATGCTGGCGGCGTAGAGACCCGACTCCGACGGCCAACGGGAGGTGATTGCCTTGAGTCGGGTGTAGAACTTGACGCCCTCGGGGCCGTGGATGTGGGTGTCCCCGAGCAGTGAGGCCTTCCAGCCGCCGAATGAGTAGTAGGCAACCGGCGTAGGAATCGGGACGTTGATGCCCACCATGCCAGCTTGCACATCGAGTGAGAATCGTCGTGCGACACCGCCGTCGTTGGTGAAGATTGCTGAACCGTTGCCGAATGGGGAAGCATTCACCAGGGCGATAGCGTCCTCATAGGTATCGGCGTGCACAATGGTGAGCACAGGCCCGAACACCTCCTCGCAGTAGACCCTGCATTCAAGGGGCACTTCGTCAAGGATCGTCGGTCCGAGCCAAAAGCCATCCGGGTACCCCTCAACGCTGAAGTTGCGACCGTCGAACACGACGGAAGCGCCTGCTCGTTCGGCCTCCGTGATCCACTCGCTAATTCGTTGCTGGTTCTGGCGTGTGATCACCGGCCCCATGTTGACCCCGGCATCGAGCCCATAGCCCACCGTGATCTTCTCCGCGTGAAGCTTGACCATCTCGGCCAGCTTCGGGCCGATGCCACCAACAGCAACAACCACAGGCAGCGCCATACACCGTTCGCCCGCTGCGCCGAATGCTGCCGCGGAGATATGCCCGGCGGCGAAGTTGAGGTCTGCGTCGGGCATGACAATCGCGTGGTTGTTTGCTCCGCCAAGCGCTTGAACGCGCTTTCCGGTGGCGGTTGCGCGCTCCATGACGATCTCAGCAACTGGTGTGGATCCAACGAAGGAGATTGCGTCGATTCCCGGGTGTTCCAGGATTTCGGTGACCAGGTTTCTCGTGCCCGACAGGACGTTGAACACCCCAGCCGGCAGGCCGGCCTGAGCATACAGCTCTGCGATCATGAGCGATGCGGTGGGTGTGGAACTCGCTGGCTTCAGAATGAATGCGTTTCCCGTGGCGATTGCGACGGGATGCATCCACATGGGCACCATCACCGGGAAGTTGAAGGGGCAGATGCCAGCCACGACACCGACCGGCTGTCGAATGCTGTGGATGTCGACATTGCTCGACGTGTCGAAGGAGTGCTCGCCCTTCAGTGCTGCGTTGATTCCGCAGGCAAAGTCTAAGGTTTCTCGACCTCGTTGGATCTCACCAATCGCGTCGTTGTAGTCCTTGCCATGCTCGGCGACGATCGCTTTGGCGAGGGCGTCCTGGCTCTCCAGAACCAGGCTGCGCATCTTGAACATGATTTCCGTGCGCTTAGCTAAGGAAACCTTCTGCCATGCGAGCTGCGCCCGTCTCGCAATAGCAACGGTATGGTCCAGATCTGCCTGGCTGGCCGCAAGAAGCTCGCCCACCACCTGTCCGGTAGCAGGGTTCTCGACGGGGATGCTGTCTTCCGGAGAACCTGAGTACGGTGCTCCGTCCACCCAATGCGTAATGATCTGGGTCATGGGTTTCCTTTCTTTCGGGGCGGCACTGCGCTGAGGAGCGCCGATGACGCGCGGGTAACTCTGGCACCCTTTTCGCGATGCTTTAACGTCGCCAGAAAAGTACGAGAATGATGAGAGTGTACTATTGAAATTGTCAGATTGTCCACGAAGTAATTTCACAGCGGCTTCCAGGGACTCAAGTCCGACAACATCCTTTTGTTTATTTGATATATCGGAATCATATTTCATGCTGCGCCACATGCCTTACCGAACACTACCCTCGCGCATCGAGGTGATGTTGATTAGAAATCGGTAGTGAACATTCATTTTTTACTCAAACTCGAGTTGTGATCGGGCTGCACACACTCAACTGCGAGAGGGGGCGGCTTCGGAAAAGACGTTGACACTAGAGTCCGCGTGATTGCCTCGCGTGATGTCGGCGGGTCGCTACCGCAACCAGAATCGTTACGTGTAGAGCGCAGACCTCTCGGAGGTGAACCACGGCAGCCTCGACATAGATGTGAGTGACCAAATCTTTGTGGGCGGAATGACATCGAATTTGAGCCAGGCAAGCGGCTCAATCTCAGCCATGTGTACACCCGCAAAACGTGAACGGCACGGCGCATCTTCCGGAACATCGGCAAAACGCGGTTGTCACGCGCCCGGCGCAAGAAGCAGGCCCCCCATCCGCATGATTTCAGCAATCTGGGAGGTGAATCGCTCCAGGTTTGGTGCCGCATCTTTTCGAGTTGAAAGGATGGCATCATGCCAAAGAAAATCGATCCCGCGCTCCGCGAGCGTGCCGTCAGGCTCGTGCGTTAGCATCGCAGCGAGTACCTTTCAAGTGCGCAGGCCATCGTCGCGGTCGCACATCAGGAAGGCGTCGGTGCCGAAACGCTGCGGCGTTGGGTGCGGCAAGCCAACATCGATGCCGGTGAACCAGGAGGCCGCACCAGCAAAGAGCATGCCGAAATTAAGCGGTTGAAGGCGGAAAACAAACACCTTCGGGAAGATATCGCGATGCTGGAAGCAGCGACGACATTCTTAGCGGATAGGCCAGGCCCCCGCACCCGGTGATCGTGGGATTCATTGCTCAGATGCACACTCAGGGGCATGCAGTCGAGTCGGTCATTCGCGTCCTGTAGGAGCAGGGCGTGGAGATTGCTGCAGGCGATCCCCGTGCTGCCTGATGGGTCGCGACTGTGCATTTCGCTCTACGCGGGGTGGGATCCTACCCATTACGCAGCGAGCATCATCGAACGCTGGGTTGACGATTACCAGTCCTGGCTCCCGACTGTCACAGGCACCTAAACGGCCGAAGCTCTCCGGTGATGCCGCGCCGAGTGCCAGGCGCCTCGATCACGAGGAGCGCGCTCAGCCAGATTTCCCGACTGCTGCGATCACCGTCGCAAGCTCGTCGCGAAGTGCCATGAGTCGCTCCACAGGTAGGCCGAGCCGCGCGATAACGGCGGGGGGCACGGAAAGCGCCTGCTCGCGTAGAGCCCCACCGACCTCGGTCAGCACCAGAGCAAACGTGCGCTCATCACCGTCAATCGGCACCCGCTCGATGAGGCCACGCTGTTCGAGTCGTTTCACGATCGGAGACAGCGTAGCCGGATCGAGCCAAAGCATTTCCGCAAGTTCTCCGAAGCGCAGTGGGCTATCGCCCCAAAGCGCCAACATGACGAGGTACTGAGGATGGGTAAGACCGAGCGGTTCAAGGATCGGCCGATAGATCCCGATGACACCTCTGCTGGCTGCGGCAAGGGCAAAACAGACTTGCCGGTCTAGTTCGAGCGCGTCTTCCGGGGCATCGTCCATAGTCATGATCCTAACCCGTTCGTGCCCTAATGAAATCTGCTACTGTTTTGTTTGTGCGCAAACGAAAAAGACAGCTGTGGCATTCCACACCTTGGGATGGGCAACCAGGGTTTTGGGCCGCCTGGAGACGGTTGTTCTACCAGTTCGAAGGAACGGCACAACTCGGCGATCCGAACGAGCCAGCCTACGTACCAGCCGCCAATCCGACGTGCCCGGTGTGCGCTACCTCCATGAAAGACCACCGGATTGACCGCGGTGGTCCAGGAAAGCCGACCCATTTGAAGTGCCCTCGCTGAAGCGCTGAAGGCGAGAAGATCGTGCAGGCGTGTCTCGGTGTTCGCGCCTCACAAACCGCGTGTCGCCTCCTTTCAACCATTAGGTTCAGAATTGAGGGCACTCAAGAGAATGGAAACGCGAGGTCTGCCTCATCTCCAAACTTGCACACACATGTCCACCCCCACGTGCCCAGACACTCCCGATTCTTGGCCGCGAAAGGCCAGAATCTGTTGTCGCACGGCCCGTGGAATAACACATTCTGGCCCCTCAGCCTCGGTCGCGGCGTGGAAGGATCTGGCTACGCCACGGGTAGGTGGGCAGAGGCTGACACGCCCAACGCTACCTACTCTTTTGGCCGGTAACCCCCAACTCCCGAACGCCTCGATACCCCGGGTTGTCACGCCCCCAGCGCAAGAAGTAAGAAACCCCCCCAGATCCGCATGATTTCAGCGATTTCGGGGGGGGGTGTTCTGTGGCGGAGACGGGGGTGTCCGAATTCACCACATCGTTGACAAGCTCCCCAGCCGATCTGCTCCATGATCGTTGGCACATGAGTCGCGACATCGATGACAACCCCCCATGCCGTGATCGTTGACCGATGAGTCGCGACATCATCGCTGGCGACCAACGGCGCTCGGCTCATGGCAAGGGGGTACGCGCAGTCCTCCATGCCGCCTTCACGCTGGCGCTCGCCCAGTATTGCTTTGATTGGGGTCGAGGCGCGTAGCGACCACTACGGAGCCGCTTGCAGGATATGCGCCAGTGAGTGCCGATTGGAGTGCGAGGCATTGCCTCAGATGCACCCACTTCTGCTGTGCTACGGGCGTGCGGAAGTGCTGGATGGATGAGGGCTCTTGTGGTGATGCGTTGCATTAGTTCAGCCTGGATATACTCACCAGGCTGAACTGGGGATGCGTTCCGAAAACCCCTCGAGCAGGATCGGCGCTTGTACACCACTACCACCACCACACTGTTCATTCTTACGGCTTTTTCATTTAGAATGAACATGAGGCTAAATCGAACGGAAGGTGCGTGATGGACGAGCAGCTCGCACGAGAACTGGCGGAGCGGTTCGACGAGTTCGGACTGAGGTTCCTGGAACCGATCGATCTCACCGAAATCTCCCCCCGGGAGACGGTGCCAGTTACGCTCTCCCACGAGCAAGGGCGTGCAGCCTATCGCGTGGGGTATGCCGACACACTCATCGTCTCCTCACTGGACTGGGCGAAGCCCCATTTCCTGGGGAACGAGCGTTTGCTGCTGCTGGGTCCTCGAGTGACGGAGCGGAGCGCGGAGATGTTCCGGCAGTTGGGCATCAACTACCTCGACGCTGCAGGCAACGCGTTCATCACGTTCGACGGCGTTCGCATCGACGTGCGAGGCAGGCGCCCGCAGGCGCCCGTCCTTGCAGGCCTGCCGCGGTTGACTCGTGGAGGGGTGAACCTGTTCAGCGCGAAGCGCTCGCAAGTGATCTTCGCGATCCTGTCTTGGCCCGAACTCCTCGAGAGCCCGATCCGCGAGATCGCGAGAACGGCAGGGGTGTCACTCGGGCAGGCGCAGGAGACCCTGGAGTTGCTCACGCAGTACGGGTTCTTGGATGATCGCCGTCAGCTTGTACGGTCACAGCGGGATCGTCTGATCGATCAGTGGGCGACAGCCTTCCCGACGAGCCTCGGGGTGGAAGCGAAGACCGGACGCTTCTCCGGCCAGTGGCAGGGCTTCGAGCCGGGCGGGACAATGGTATTTGTGAGCGGTGAGGCTGCGGTACCGGGCCTGCTGCGGCCTGAGACCGTGGTGCTGTACACGGACGAGTTCCCGACGGAGCTGATCCGCGCGAATCGGTGGCGCAGGAACGAGGCGCAGCCGAACATCTTCCTCCGACGCCAGTTCTGGCAGTCACCCGATGCACCCACCGGACCCGGGGTCCATGAAGCGCCGTGGCTGCTGGTCTACGCCGACTTGCTCGCATCGAACGACAGCCGCCAGCGCGACGCGGCCGAGCAGTTCCGGGAGCAGCAACGATGATCGATCTGGAGCGTGTCGACGCGCGCATCTACGACGTGATCACCCCGGTCGTAGAGGAGCTAACCGCGAAGGTCGGCGTGGATCCAGACAGCATCCTCCTGGTGGGTGCCGGGTGCCGCGATGTCTTGCACGCGGCTTTCGGACACACGTTCCCAGCCCGAGCGACCACGGACACCGACCTCGGGATCGCGGTGAGCGACTGGACGATCTCAGAACGGATCGAGGCATGCTTCTCCCGGATCGGCAGCAACGGGATCCGGTACCGGATCGCGGGCATCGCAGTGGACATCATGCCGTTCGGCGAGGTCGAGGATCCCGATGGCATCAGCAGCCCTGCCCCGCGCGGGGAAGAACTGGTGGTGTTCGGGTTCCGAGACGTCTACGAACGCGCGCTCCCGCTGGCCTTGCCGAATGGGCAGACCATCCGGCTGCCGCAGCCGGCAGGGTACGTCGCTTTGAAGATGCGGTCCTGGATCGATCGCTCCGTCTATTACGGGTATGACAAGGACGCGAAAGACCTCGCCCTCGCAGCGTTCTGGTACCAGGAGGCACCTGAAATTCAAGATCGCGTCTACGACACCGACGCCGGGTTCGAGGTGCTCACCTACTTGGAGATGGACGCCGAGGTTGCCGCGGTCCGGCTGCTCGGCCTGGATGTGGCAGCGCAGCTGTCACCAGCCAACCGTGACGACCTCGCACGGCGCTGGAAGGAGCAGGATCTTGACGTGCTCGCCCGCGATTTCGTCCTCCCGGCTGGCGGGCCCTATGCGCCAGACCTCGCACGACGCCGAGCCTACGTCGCTCAACTGCTCAGGTGAATTGGCACACTATCGAGGTGCTCAGTACGGGAATGTGCTCGCCTAGTTCGAACGACTAACCGCTTACGAAATCTGGGCAGACTCTGATGCTGCGAGCTGTGCGAGGTTGCGCAGCTCGTTGTAGGTGTACTCTCCTGCTGCTGCATGTTAGGAGACTGTCGGAGATGCAACCTCATTCGCCAACACGCGACCTTCCTAACTCCTGACACATCAGGGGTATCTGTAGGCAGCTAGGAGGACAAGGGTACATGCGGAGACCTGAGAATCCTAAAGATCTCTTCGCGGTACATGCACAACCAGTTCTGCGAAAGTCACCGATCTTCCACGAGTCGCGTAAAGCCAATTCCTGCTCTAACAACCCATTCGGCAGTTTCCGGTTCAAGCCCCCAAGGTGCTGTCCGAAGCGATGTCCGAAAATGCCGGCGATCTGCTACCTCAGGAGGTTCAGGATACAGCCTGTCCCACCTGTCAGATGCAGTTCTCCAGTGATCGTCACCTGCATCATCCAGGGCGACGATAAAGCGGTCGACAAGCTGAGGCCATCGTGGATGCCCCCACCATTGGGAAGCCTGAAATGCGCCTTGCGTCGCAAGAAGTAGCAATGCACCTGCGGCTCCTTTCTGCTCAGCGAGGTGCAGTATCCCACCCAAGGTGCTGTCAACATGCGACTGCAGTTCATGGAGTTCCGGTCCAGCAATGGCGCTCAACGTTACGTTGCCCGGGAGAACTCGGTTGGGGCGCACCAACCATCGGTACCAGCGGATGGCGAGAGATTCGAAGTCCTCATATGAGACAGACTGTGGTGCGAAGCTAGCCAGGCCTTCAGATGGCGACGTTTCTCGTCGCCATCGATCAGTGATTCCTCTTATTCGCCATGTCGTATACGAGTTGATCCGCAGCATATCCCCGTCGCTCAGCGGACCAGAGCCTGCGTGCAGGTCTTCAACCGGACCGTTACGCCACGCAAGCAATACAACCCCGAGATCGGCAAGCTTTAATACCTGATGTAACGATGCAGAATCAGTTCCGAGCTGGTCTTGAAGCCGATCTCGGGTTGCAACGAGGTCAAATTCTATAGCCTCATCGGACACCAATCTCACCCATTCAGAAGTCGTATCGACAAGCTTGTTGAGACCAAGATACATCGTATCCACAAAGTGAAGCGCCCTGGAGAGTTGGCAAAGATATCGTCCCCGACGCTGGTGCTTGGTGCGGGTGAAAGCACGACTGAATGCAGTGTTCACTGACCCACGTCATGCGGATGTGTGGTGGACATGGCGCGTGTATCAGCAGGTTTTAGCCGCGTACCGAGAGAAGCATGCGGGTCTCGGGCGGAAGCGGTTGCTGGAGTTCATCGGCACGGTGAGAGCGACCACGCCAGCCTGGTTCACCGAGCTTCGGAAGCTTGCGTACACGCTCGACTGTCGCCGGTCTGACATCCTCGCCCGATCCCTGGCCGCGAAAGGCCAAAATCTGTTATCGCACGACCCGTGGAAGAACACATTCTGGCCCCTCAGCGCCGGTCGCGGCATAGAGGGATCTGGCTACGCCACGGGTAGGTGGGTAGAGGCTGACACGCCCAACGCTACCTACTCTTTTGGCCGGCAACTATTTCTGTCCTATAAACCGCAACCCCCAACTCCCACACCCAAACGCCTCAATAACCCGGGTTGTCCCGCCCCCAGCGCAAGAAGTAAGAAACCCCCCGAGATTTGCATGATTTCAGCGATTTCGGGGGGTGTTCTCTGGCGGAGACGGGGGGATTTGAACCCCCGGTGGAGTTTAACCCCCACCCTTCATTAGCAGTGAAGTCCGTTCGGCCGCTCCGGCACGTCTCCGAGAACTATCCTATGCCACCCCAAGGCCTCACCGGAAATTGACTCCCTGCAGACCGAAATGGCCCGCAGCGCGGGGCAAGATACGGAGAGCGCCCGAAACCGGTTAATACTGCGTGCGCCCCTGGGAACAGGTCTCTGTCGCCGCGCTCTGACCGGTGATGTTCTGTGGCAAGACGACCGGCCCGGTCTCCACTGCGGTTCCATCAGCCGGCGGGGTCGTTCCATCGGTCGGTGCCGCGGGGTCCGTGACCTCACCCGGTACCCCGGCACCATCAGAGGGTGCTGCGTCGACTGCACCTTCCGGATCAACGGTGGCGACCCCCTCGCCCATGCTGCCGACCTCGAACGGCTGCCCGGCAAGGAGAATCTCAATCAGCGTGTCAGCCGAAGGATAATCAGGTGTCAGTCGCCCCTCTTGATACGGGTGGCTGAAGCTCGGGTACTGCACGAAGTTGATCCGCTCGAGATCAATGTCGGCAACGGTACCCGCGAGGGCCTGCATGAACTGTACCGTCGCCATGTTGCTCGACAGGGTCATATTCTCGACCCCGGCCTTCGCGAGGCCATACACCTTGACAGGGTTCGTCAGGGTGTCGGCGCTGCGCATCTCGCGCACGAGCGACGACATGAAGATCTGCTGGTTGCTGATGCGGCTCACGTCACTGCCGTTTCCGACGCCGTGCCGGGTGCGCAGGTAAGCGAGCGCGTCATACCCCTGCAGCGTCACGTCGCCAGCAGGGAGATACAGCCCCGTGTAATCATCGCTAATCGGCTCGATGAGGCACACCTCAACCCCGCCAATTGCGTTCGACACGGCGATCACGCCATCGAAGGTCACGAGTCCGGCATAGGGAACCGGCATGCCGGTGAGTTTCTCAATAGTGAGAGCGACACACGGCAGGCCGCCGTACGACAGTGCCGAGTTCAGCTGCTGCTCGCTCATCGCTGCGTAGTAGTTCGGCTCGCCATTGGGCCCTGGGCAGCTCGGAATCGGCACCATGAGGTCTCGCGGAAAGCTCACCACGGTGGCGTTCTGGTGATCGGCGGAGACGTGCAGCAGGAGGTTCACATCATTAAGCTCGCCCTCCTCACCGTCGTCAAGTGACTGCCCCGCGCGTGAGTCCGATCCGACAAGCAGTACCGTCAACGCTCCGTCAAGAGACTGCACGCCAGCTCCCACCGCTTCTGGGTCTTCGGCGGGTGCAACGAGGTCGACCGTTTGCACGCCCTGCACGAGCCCCCACACCGCATACGCGGCGACGGAAACGCCACTGAGCGCCACAACAATGACGGCTGTCAGCAGCACCTTGGCAGCATTGGCCCAGGAGTTCGACCGACGCAGCACGCCATGCCGCACACTCGTGGGCGATCCCTCCGCCCGGCGCTTCGCCTGCCCCATGTCGTGCCCTTCGCTCCCGTGTCTCCGCGCGAGTGGATCCGCGCAAGTTTCGACTGTAGCGCGTTCCTCTGTGCGACTGCTGGATCAGTAGCACGCAGAAAGGGCCCCGCGCACGCGAGGCCCTTTCAGATGGCGGAGGGTAGGAGATTCGAACTCCTGAGGCGTTTCCGCCCACTTGTTTTCAAGACAAGCTCCTTCGGCCGCTCGGACAACCCTCCGAGGAAGAGCTTACTGGAATCAGCGGGCGAGTATGTCAGCGAAGCGATCTCTGAGCGCCGAAAGCAGCCCCTGCTCGTCAATCGTGCCCGTGACACGGGTCGCCGCCGCCTGCACTTCGGGCGCCGACTGCCCCATCGCTACGGAGTCACCAAACCGACCAGCCCAACGCAGCATGTCGAGATCGTTGTGCCCGTCACCCGCGGCGAAAATGCGCGCGTCATCGATATTCATCCGTCCGGCGATGGTCTCCAGCGCGCTGGCCTTGGTCACCCCGTGCGGGGCGATATCGAGCCACGCGGTACGCCCGACGGCGTAGGTGACACTAGTCAGACCCATCGTTTCGACGACCTGCAAGAACTCCTCGAGCCGGTAGTCGGGTGACACCACCACGACACGCGATGCCTGCACTCCGAGCAGCTCGTCAAACGACACCCGACGCTGCGCCGATGGCAAGGTACCGCTCGGAATCTCGTCGGTGTACAGGAACCCGCCGTCGGCGAGTTCCACCGCATAGTGCGCCTTCACGAGATGCGTGCGGATCCGCAGCAGCGCCTCGGTCGGGTCAAAGGCCTCCACGTACTCACGACGGTAGGCCCGAGTCGCGAGCGGATCACGCTTCAGCGTCACCGCCCCGTTCGCGGCCACCACCCAGTCTGGGCGAATGCGCAGGTGCTCGACCACGGGCAGCGTCGAATCGGTCGATCGCCCGGTCGCGATCACCACCTCGTGACCCACCCGATGCAGGGTGCGGATCGCGTCAGCGAGCTCCTGGTCGATGTGCCCGCCCTCGTTATCAGCCCCGTGCGCAAGCGCTCCGTGGTTCATGATGGTGCCGTCGATGTCGAGCGCGATGAGGTGTTTCTCGTCGGGCCGAACGGTCGTCACCGAACTGGCGTCAGTCGCTGAACCGGTCATACCCTACGCCTTTTGCGCGGGGGCCACGGGTGCCAGCACGGCTAGCCCGCCGAGGTATGGCCGAAGCGCCTCGGGCACGAGAACACTGCCGTCGGCCTGCTGATGGGTCTCGAGCAGTGCGACGATCCACCGGGTCGTTGCGAGCGTGCCGTTGAGCGTCGCGACGGGCTCGGTCTTGCCGTTCTCTCCGCGGTGCCGAGTTGCCAGCCTGCGAGACTGGTAGGTCGTGCAGTTGCTCGTAGAAGTCAGCTCGCGGTACGCGCCCTGGGTGGGCACCCACGCCTCAATGTCGAACTTGCGCGCGGCGCTCGAACCGAGGTCACCAGCTGCGACGTCGATAACCCGGTAGTGCAGGCCAAGCGCCTGCAGCATCTCCTCCTGCCAGCCCACGAGACGCTGGTGCTCGGCCTCGGCATCCTTCGGGTCGGCGTAGACGAACATTTCGAGTTTATTGAACTGGTGCACGCGCAGAATGCCGCGCGTGTCTTTTCCGTGCGAACCCGCCTCACGGCGGTAGCAGGTGGACCACCCGGCGTAACGCAGTGCCCCCGCAGAGAGGTCGATGATCTCGTCTGAGTGGTACCCGGCGAGGGCAACCTCGCTCGTGCCGGTGAGAAACAGGTCGTCTTCTGGGAGGTGATAGACCTCGGCCGCGTGCTCACCGAGGAAGCCGGTGCCGCGCATGATCTCGGGCTTTACCAGGGTGGGGGTGATGAGCGGAATGAACCCGTGGGCGAGCGCGCGGTCGAGCGCGAGGCTCATGAGGGCAAGCTCAAGCCTGGCACCGACTCCGCGGAGGAAGTAGAACCGCGAGCCGGAGACCTTTGCCCCCCGCTCCATGTCGATCGCACCGAGCAGTTCGCCAAGTTCGAGGTGGTCACGCGGCTCGAAGTCAAACACCGGGAGCGTGCCGACCTCACGCAGCGTGACGAAGTTCTCCTCGCCGCCCGCTGGCACTCCGTCGATGATCAGGTTCTGGATGCTCCCGGCGACCCGCTCGAACTCCGCTTCCGCTTCCTTCGCGCGAGCATCGGCGGCCTTCACCGCGGCGGCCAACTGTTGGGCCTGGGAAATTAAGGCGGGCTTATCTTCCTTGCCGGCGACCTTCACGCGTTTGCCAAACTCGTTCTGTTCAGCACGGAGCCGCTCGAATTCGGTGAGGGCGGATCGACGCGCTGCGTCTGCGGCGAGCGCCAGATCCACCACCGACTCATTGTTGCCTCGGGCGCGCTGGGAACGCTTGACGGCCTCAGGATCTGCGCGGAGCAAGACTGGATCGATCACCCCTTCAGTCTAGTCAGGGCAATCGAGAGGGTGCTGGGCGGTAACGTTGAAGGATGCTGAACTCCCGTGTTGGCACCCAGCCCGCCGCGGCAGTCGTGTACCACCCACTCAAGACCGATCTGGCGCGTCTGCGGTCGGTGGTGGGCAGGTTCCAGTCGGCAAACGGCTGGTCACCCACCCGTTGGTACCCGACCGCCGAAGCAGACTCGGGCACCGGTGCGGCCAAGCAGGCAGTCTCAGACGGTGCGAACATGGTGCTCGCCGCGGGTGGCGATGGCACCGTGCGTGCGGTCGCCGAGGTGCTGCGTGGATCAGGTATTCCGCTCGCGGTGGTGCCTCTGGGCACCGGCAATCTCTTGGCGCGGAATATCGGGATGCCACTGGGTGACATCGAGGTGGCGGTGCGCGCCGCGTTTCAGGGGGCGAATCGGCCGATCGATCTGGGAGTGATTACCATCACTCGCGAGGACGAATCCGAGAACGAGCACGTCTTTCTCGTGCTCGCGGGGATGGGGCTTGACGCACGCACCATCTCGACCACCAGCTCGAGCTTGAAGAAGCGGCTTGGATGGCTGGCCTACGTGGATGCCGGGGTCAGGACGATGCTGAAAGACTCCCCCCTGGAGATTCAGTACTCCTTCGACGGGTCGCCAGCGCAGTCACTCTCGGTCTACACGGTCATGATCGGTAACTGCGGGCTCATGCCGGGTGGCGTACTCCTCATACCCGACGCAAAGTTCGACGACGGGTATCTCGATGTCGTCGCCCTCAACCCGCTCGGTGCGTTCTCGTGGCTGCGGATCTGGCGCAAGATCGGCTGGGAGAACGGGGTGCTTCGCAAATCCAAGGCCGGCCGTCAGATCATCGACCTGGTGAACGACACTCGGTCGATCACGTACCTGCGCTCGAAGCGATTCGCGCTGTCGGTGCATCATCCCGAGCCCATTCAGCTCGACGGCGACGATTTCGGGCTGGCCCTCGCGGCAAGCGGTCGAGTTGACCCCGGTTCACTCCTCTTGCGGATGCTGCCCGAGTGGAAGTCAGTCGGCTGATCCGCTGCTCGAGGCACGAGCTTCGGAGACACCCTCTGCGGCCACGCGACCTTCGGTGACCCCGTGCAGCCACTCGCGGGCATCACGGAACGCGCCGTCGTCGTGCACCGCATGCGTGGTCGCGGCGATGCGGTCGGCGCGCGGGTACGAGCCGAGGAACACGACGCGCGGGCTGTATCGTTTGACGCCGAGGAGCGCATCAGCAACCCGTTCGTCGCGCACGTGGCCCTCCGCATCGATTACGAAACGGTAGCGTCCCATGCGGTCGCCGATGGGTCGCGAGGCAAGCAGCGTGAGGTTCACACCCCGGGTGGCGAACTGTTCGAGCAACTCGAGCAGGGCACCCGCCCGATCCTCCGGCAGCTCGACGATCAGGCTCGTCTTGTCGGCACCGGTGGGCTCGCCCACTGGTGCAGTGCGCCCGACCAGCACGAAGCGCGTGACCGCGTCGGGGTTCTCCGCGATGCCCTCTGCCAAAACCTCGACGTCGTAATGCTCTTCGATACCGGGCGGGGCGATCGCGGCGTTTGCGCCGGCCGCCGGCTCGAACAGGTCGGCCGCGGCCTGCACATTCGAGGTGGCCGGAAGGTGGCGGTGCCTCGGCAGTTGATCGTCGAGCCACGCGCGACACTGCCCGTACGCCACCGGATGCCCAGCAACCACGGTGATGTCTTCGAGCCGGGTGCCGGGGCGCGCCACGAGAACGAACCGCACCGGAACCAGGTACTCGCCGAAGATTTGCAGACCCGGAATCGTCGCAAGTGCGTCCTGCGCGACCGTGACCCCTCCGTCGATCGAGTTCTCGATCGCGATCATCGCCGCGTCACTGAAGCCGGTGATTACGTCGCTGAGGGCCTCGCCCACGTTCGAGACCGGGTTCCACTCCTGCCCCACGGCCTCAGGCACCTGCTTCAGTGCGGCCTCGGTGAACGTGCCGGCCGGGCCCAGGTAGCTGTAACGGCGAGGCGGTGCGGGGGTCTCGGGCATGCCTCTTAGCGTAGCGCCCGGTCGACGAGCTGACGGGCGGCATCCTGCACTCGGGCGAGGTGATCCGCCCCTCTGAATGACTCGGCGTAAATCTTCATTACGTCTTCGGTGCCACTCGGGCGCGCCGCAAACCAGGCGTGTTCGGTCTGCACCTTCAACCCGCCGATGCCCGCGCCGTTACCCGGTGCCTCCGTGAGGATCGCGATGATCGGGTCGCCGGCGAGTTCGGTGTCAGTGACCGCCGAGGGGGTCAGCGCCGAGAGCTTCGCCTTCTGCTCTGGGGTTGCGGGGGCGTCCGTGCGGGCGTAAGCGGGGGCCCCGAAACGCTCCGTGAGCGCAGCGTACCTCTCGCTCGGCGACTGCCCGGTCACCGCCTGGATCTCGGCGGCGAGGAGAGCCATGATGATGCCATCTTTATCGGTGCTCCACGCGGTGCCGTCGAAGCGTTGGAAGGAGGCTCCGGCGCTCTCCTCGCCGCCAAACACGACCGTTCCGCCCGCGAGACCCGGCACGAACCACTTGAACCCGACCGGCACCTCGAGCAGGGTTCGACCGTGGGCGGCGACGACCCGATCGATAATCGCAGAGGACACGAGGGTCTTCCCGATGCCCGCGGCAGTCGGCCAGTCGGGCCGATGCGTCAGGAGGTAGTCGATGGCGACCGCGAGGAAGTGATTGGGGTTCATGAGCCCCGCGTCTCGGGTCACGATCCCGTGACGGTCGGCATCGGCGTCGTTGCCGGTGACGATGTCGAACTCGTCGCGGTAGTCGGCGACCGTCGCCATCACCTGCGTCGACGACGGATCCATGCGGATCTTGCCGTCCCAGTCGAGGTGCATGAACGCCCAACGCGGGTCGACCCCCGGGCCGAGCACGGTGAGGTCGATATCGTAGCGGTCGCGGATCGCGCTCCAGTAGGCGACGCTCGCGCCCCCCAGCGGGTGCGCGCCGATGCGTACCTTCTCGCGGCGGATCGCGTCGAAATCGATGACCTGGTCGAGCGAGTCGACGTACTCGCCGAGAAAGTCGTAGAGACCAATCGGTGCCGACTCCACCCCGGGGAGGCCGGCGCGGGGAACGGTATGGGTGCCCCGGGCGAGGATCTCGTTTGCGCGCTGCGCGATCCACCCCGTCGCATCGGTGTCGGCCGGGCCGCCGTGTGGCGGATTGTATTTAAACCCGCCATCGCGGGGCGGGTTGTGGCTCGGCGTCACGACCACGCCATCGGCGAGTTCTGGGTCGTGTGCGCCGCGGTCTCGATTGTGCGTGAGGATCGCGTGACTGAGCGCCGGCGTTGGCACGTACGTTTCGTCTCCGGTGCCTGCAGCGGCGAGCACGTGCACCCCGGCTGCCGCAAGTACCTCGCGGGCCACCTCCTCTGCGGGTGCCGAAAGCGGGTGTGTGTCTGCGCCCAGGAACAGGGGACCTTCGATGCCCTGCGCGGCGCGGTATTCGGCGATGGCCCGACTCATCGCGACGATGTGTGCCTCATTAAATGACCCACTCAACGACGAGCCGCGATGCCCAGACGTGCCGAAGGCGACCCGCTGTGCCGGATCGGCCGGATCGGGCACAATCTCGCTGAAGGCCGCGAGCAGCGCCTCAAGGTCGACGAGGTCTTCTTCCCTGGCGAGTTCGCCTGCGCGCTCATGCATGGCTCTAGTCTGCCAGCAGCGGCCGGGGAGCACACGAGCGAGTTCGTTGCGCCTCAGCTTTGGGCGAGCCGGCGCTTCTCCACCTCGATGTCGAAATCGGCTGCGGGCCACTGCGGGTCGATCCTGTGCAGTTCGGCCAGCAGGAGTTCCTGCACCGCAAGGCGGGCGTACCATTTCGCGTTTGCGGGCACCACGTACCATGGTGCGACCTCGGTCGACGTTCGCTCGAACACGGTCTGGTACGCGTGCATGTAGTCGTCCCACAGCAATCGTTCGTCGACGTCGCCCGGGTTGTACTTCCAATGCTTGTCGGGGCGTTCGAGACGCTCGGCGAGGCGCCCGCGCTGCTCATCGCGGGAGATGTGCAGCATCACCTTGATGATGCGGGTGCCCGAGTCGACGACCAGACTCTCGAAATCGTTGATCGCATCGTATCGGCGTTCGATCTCGGATTTTGGTGCCAGCTGCCGCACTTTGCCAATCAGCACATCTTCATAGTGGGAGCGATCAAACACCCCGATGAACCCGCGCTCGGGCAACCGCTTCTCGATCCGCCAGAGGAAGTCGTGGGCGAGCTCGGTGGTCGTCGGCTTCTTGAATGCGGCGACCGTCACCCCCTGCGGGTCCATCATGCCGACGACATGGCGCACGATGCCGCCCTTGCCCGCGGTATCCATCGCCTGCAGCACGAGCAGCACGGATTCGTTTCGCGCGCCCGAGCGTGTCGACGCGTACAGGCGTTCTTGGAGCGCACCGAGCTCACTGTGGCCCTCAGCGAGCGCCCTCGCGCCATCCCCGTTCTTCCCAGCGAAACCCGGTGTGCTGTCGGGGTCAACCTCTGCAAGTGAGAAACCCGCCCCCACGCGCAGCAGATCCGGTGCCGCGTCGGTCCAGTTGTTCTTACCCATGGGTCTATCTTGTCGATCTTGCGCTCCGGGCGCATCCCCAATACCTGGGTGGATCGCGCGGCCCCCGCTGCACCGCTCAGCGTGCCGCCGCTGCGCCGTGCCGCGTTACCTGGCGCTTCCGCTCCGTGCACGTGGGCAGTAGATGTCGGATTGACGCGCCAAAACGACATCTACTGTCACCTCGTAGGCGCCACTTGGTGCGCCTGCGCAACTGCCTGCAGTGCGGCAGTGTGATTTACACCGCGGACTTCAGCGGCGCAAAGTCGCGGTGCGCAATGTGCTCGGGCCGCGGGGCCGGAGCAGCATACGGATCCTGCAGGGAGTTTTCAACACTGTTGAACACCATAAAGATGTTCGAGCGCGGGAACGGTGTGATGTTGCTACCGGAGCCGTGCATGATGTTCGAATCAAACCAGAGGGCAGACCCCGCCTTTCCGGTGAACTGATCAATACCGTACTTCTCGGCCAAGTAGGTGATGTCGGCCTCGGTCGGAACGCCGACCTCCTGTGCTTGCAGGGAAGCTTTGTGGTTGTCCGCCGGCGTCTCTCCGACAGAGGAGACATAGGTCTTGTGCGAGCCAGGCATCACCATGAGCCCACCATTGAAGGGGTAGTTGTCGGTCATCGCGATGGAGCAGCTGACGCTGCGAGGAATCGGCATTCCATCTTCCGCGTGCCAGGTCTCGAAGTCTGAGTGCCAGTAGAACCCCGTGCCCTTAAACCCCGGCATGTAGTTGATGCGGGTCTGGTGAAGGTACACGTCGCCGCCCACGATCTGGCGCGCACGGTCAAGGAGTCGCTCGTCACGCGAGAGCGCGTCCATGAGTTCGCTCAACTGCTGCACCGCGAATATCGATCGAACGTCACCGGTGCTGCGCTCGCGCACGACGCGTTCGTCGGATTCGAGTGCGGGATCACTGGCGAGACGGTCGAGCTCCTGGGAGTAGCGATCCACTTCCTCCTGCGAAATGAACTCATCGATGATGGTGAAACCGCGTGCCTCATGGGCATCGAGTTCTTCCTGCGAGAAGGGTCCGTCCTCGGCGCTTCCCCAGACGGCGGGATGCGGCCGTTCAAGCCGCTCTCGCGCTTCACTCAAGCGAGTTGGGTAGAGATCTTCTTGGTGAGTGGTCATAGTTCCAGTTCTCCTTTGTCGTTCTCTTACTGTTCTCAGATCCGGCTATCTTGGCGCTGGCTGCTCTGCGGCAGTCGGCCGATCGCGCAGCTCCCCGCCCGCTGCCTCGGTGATCAGGGGGTAGACGCCGTTCTCGTCATGAACCTCTCGGCCGGTGACCGGTGGATTGAAGATGCACACGGTACGAACATCGGTGCGCGGGCGCACCCGGTGCCGATCGTGATCGTTCAGGAGATAGAGCGTGCCCGGCGCAAGCGCATGCACTTCCCCCGTGCCGAGATCCTCAATCTCGCCCTCCCCCTCAACGATGAACACAGCCTCGATGTGGTTCTGGTAGCAGAACTCAGATTCCGTGCCAGCGTAGAGTGTCGTCTCGTGCACCGAAAAGCCCACCCCCTCTTTTGCGAGGATGATGCGCTTGCTGCGCCAGTTCTCGGACTGCACGTCGGCTTCAGTGTCGGTGATGGAATCTAGGGTTCGTACGATCATGAGAATCCTTCCGGGTCGTTGAATCGTCTGGTGCTTCGCGTGCGGGCACGTCAGCCCGTTCCGTGTTCAGCAAGCGCTTCAGCAACCGCATTCGCCACGATGTCAAGTCCACGATCAAGCTCACCGTCGGCGATGGTCAAGGGCGGCATCACCTTCACCACTTCACCCTCGGGCCCAGAGGTTTCGACGAGCAGGCGGTTTTCGAACGCGATCTGAGACACCCGGCTCGCAAGCTCCCCACTTGGCATCTGCAGCCCTCGGGCCAAACCGCGCCCCTTCGGCACGAGGCCAGCGGCCTCATGGCTGGCCGCAATCGCATTAAACCGACTCTCCACGCGCAGCCCCTTCGCGAGGGTGGACTCCTCCAAACCGCGATCCTGCCAATACTCTTCGATCGCGACCCTGGCCGTCTCGAACGCCGGAGCGATGCCGCGGAACGTGCCGTTGTGTTCTCCTGGTTCCCAGATGTCGAGCTCAGGCTTCACGAGGGTGAGCGCAAGAGGGAGGCCTGATCCACTGATCGACTTTGACAGGCAGACCATATCTGGCTTGATGCCAGCTTCCTCAAAGCTAAAGAACCCTCCGGTGCGCCCACAGCCCATCTGCACATCGTCGAGGATCAGCAGAATTCCGTTCTCCTGGCATAGCTCGGAGAGCCCTCTCAGCCACTCGGCGCGGGCGGCATTGATTCCGCCCTCACCTTGCACCGACTCGACGATCACGGCGGCGGGGATGTTCAAACCGCTGCCACTGTCAGCGAGCAGCCGCTTGAAGTAAAAGAAATCCGGGTAATCCTGCTGAAAGTAGTCGTCGAACGGCATCGGTGTTGCGTGCACCAAGGGCACCCCCGCGCCGCCTCGTTTCAGCGCGTTGCCAGTGACGGACAGTGCACCCAGTGTCATGCCGTGGAATGCATTGGTGAAGTTCACGATCGACTCGCGACCCGTCACCTTCCGCGCGAGTTTCAGGGCTGCCTCGACCGCGTTTGTTCCGCCCGGGCCGGGAAAAATGACCCGATAGTCAAGTTCTCGCGGCTTCAGTATTATTTCGTCGAATGCCCGCAGAAAGTCGCGGCGTGCGGTGGTGAACATATCGAGCGAGTGGATCACCCTGTCGCTCGAGAGGTAATCGATCAGGGCCTTCTTCAGGAGGGGATTGCTGTGCCCATAGTTCAGGGCTCCGGCACCAGCGAAGAAATCAAGGTACCCATTCCCTGACTCGTCGTACATAGTGCTTCCCAAGGCTCGGTCAAACACCACCGGCCACGAACGCGAGTAACTGCGAACCTGTGACTCGAGTGACGTGAAAATGGAAGTGTCGGATTGTTCGATAACGGACATTGCGTGGTACCTCCAGGTACGTTCGCCGCGACGACGACGGCACGATGTCACGGCGCGATGAAGCGTCGTGGCTGGGAGCTATTCCCAGGCTGCGCGAGGATTCGCGTGGGACGCTACGCGCGCGCGGCTGAGCCGAGTGGGGCGACCGAGGCGATCGGGCCTGTCGAGCTGGCCTGGTCGATCGGGCCGATCAAGTGCAGTCGCTCTGCGTCGTGATCGTCTGGAAAATGACTCTCATCAAACAGTGCGCGGGTTTTGAGAACGGTGTTCCAGCGCTCGGCAAGATCAGTGAAGAGCCGGCGTGAGGCGATGTTGTCGTCGGTGATCGTTGTCTCGATCGTGCGCACCGGGGTCTCGTCAAACACCGAGGAGATGATGAGGTCGTTGAGCATGCGACGGGCAAGGCCTTCGCCGCGATAGGCAACATCGACGGCAACCTGCCATACAAACAGACAGCTCGGATCTTCCGTGCGCCGATACGCAAGCACAAATCCGGCAACCTCGCCCTCGACAAGCGCGATCCGACAGGTGTGTGCGAAGTCACGGGCGAACAGCAGATACATGTACGACGAGTTCAGGTCGAGCTCGGAAGCGGCCTTGGCGACTCGCCAGATATCGGCGCCATGGTCAATCTCGGGGGCGAGAATTTCAATCTCGCGTTGAGGTGAGCGGGTGGTCTCGAGTAGTTCTTTTGCGGAAAACATACCTCTATCAACGTAGCGCGGAGGCGAGACAACTTCAACCCAGGGAGCACAAATACCCGTTTGATCAGGTATTTTCAGGCATCTCTTCACTCACTGCGACGGCGGCGCAGTTGCCGCATCAGCAGTTGCGCCAGCAGAATCGCAAGGTAAACCGAGAACGCGACGTTGCCCCAGAACGGGTCAACCCAGGCAGCGAGAAACGCACCCCCGGGCACGCATACGCTCGCCGTGATACCCACGTACAGGGCGGTGCGCAGATCCACGTTGCGTCGACGCGCGTTGCCGAGGGTGCCCGAGATAGAACCGGGGATCATCATGACGAGCGAGGTGCCCTTTGCTGTGAGATCGCTCGCGCCAAAGAAGAACATGAGAATCGGCACAACAACGATACCGCCGCCTACGCCCAAGAGTCCCGACAGGATGCCGGTAACGAAACCAGTCACAATGAGCATGATCACCGGAACCACGCCCATGTCGATCTGGGCATCGCGCTGCGGAACCACGAACCACAGGCTCACGATGATCACCGCGAGGAACACCATGAAGCTCCACTGCAGCACCGAGATGCGTAACTTCGCGAGCAGGAAGCTGCCGAGCTGGGCACCCGCGATGATACCGACAGCGAGGCATGCCGCGGCGATCCAGTCAACGTTGCCCTGCACCCCATAGGTGATCGCACCGACCACCGCGGTAGGAAGGATGGCGGCGACCGACGTACCCGCGGCAAGGCGCTGCGACATGCCGAGCCAGAGCACCAGGGCCGGCACGATCAGCGTGCCGCCGCCAATGCCAAACATGCCTGAAAGCAGGCCAGCCGCGATGCCAATTATGATGAGCGGCAGTGGACGGGGGCGCAGGATTTCGGTCACTGCGGGTCGAGGCCCAGGTCGCTGAGCCCGATTGCGTGGCGATACTCGTAGCCGGCCGCCTCAATCCGCGCTTTCGCAGGGGCCTGGCGATCCACCACCACAGCGACCGCGACCACCTCGGCACCCACCTTTTCGAGCGCCTCGATCGCCGCGAGGGGTGACCCGCCCGTCGTAGAAGTATCCTCGACCACGACCACGCGCTTGCCCGCAAGATCAGGGCCCTCAACCTGCCGACCGCGGCCGTGATCCTTGGGCTCCTTACGCACCACGAACGCGTCGTAAATCTTGCCACGCGCGACCCCCTGGTGCATGATCGCTGATGCGATCGGATCAGCCCCCATCGTGAGCCCGCCCACCGCGACGACGCCATCGATGTCGTCGATGAGGTCGAGCATGACCTGGCCAATCAGCGGGGCCGCCCGGTGGTCGAGACTCAGCTTGCGGAGGTCGATGTAGTAGCTTGCTTTCTTGCCACTCGTGAGGGTGAAGTCGCCGTGGAAGACGGCCTCGGTCTTGATGAGTTCGATGAGCTGTTCGCGCGCGGTTGCCATGCTTTCGATCCTACTCGCGGCTGCCTTCGATGCGGTCGCCCCCGCGCCACCCTGCATCGCGCATTGCTTCGGCACGGTCATTATCTCTGCGTGCCTGTTCGACACCGTTTGTGAAGTGGTACGCCCCTTCATATTCAATCGCAATGCGCCACTGGGGGTACCCGAGGTCGGCATATAGAGTGCGCCCCCGCACAGCTACCGGGCAGCTCGTGCGTGGTTCGGGCAAGCCCGACCTCACGATGAGCACGCGGGTCTTTGATTCGGCAGGCGACTCAACACCAGTTCGGAGCTGCGGGATGGCCTTGGTCAGCTTGGTCACCCCGGAACAACCAGCGAATCGCCCGATCGCGGCCGCAAGTTCCTCACGGCTGACCATCGGCTCGTCCCAGCGACTCTGACCAGAAATCAAGTAATCCCCGGCGATCACGAGTTCATCAACTGTGGCAACTGCGCCGAGCGATGCCCACACATCGGCGGGATGTGGAAGCAAGGGTGGCTTCGATGGAACGTCGAGCAGTACTCCCGCGCCGAGTTGGTGCCCACGAATCTCAGGGCGACTTGGCGGTCGTCTCGGGCGGATCGCGCCAACGTCCAGGAACTCAGTGCCGCCGGTCACGGGCATCCCCAGCAATACCGCTGCGGTCCATCTCGAGATGAAGTGGCCCTCGCGAAGCAATACCCTGAGCGCCGCCACCTTCTCCGCAAAATCGGACTGCGATTGGTCCCCTCCCAGCCTCACCACGCCGCGCAACGGGCGATGAACATCTGTACGCGAGAGCCGCGACTGCGATACCCCGGCGAGTCGCAGCGACTGGACCGTTGCGAGTTCTCCGGCACGTAGCCCGGGAATAGGTTGAGGTTTCCGCATGTGCTCACCCTACGAGTTTGCTCAGATGCTCCGCAGAAGTTATCCACACCCCCGGAAACCACATCTCACGCTGGATTTGTGCAGGTTTGTCCCGGTATTCACCAGCTATACCGAGGGGAACCTGCGCGGATTCTGAGACGTGACCGGTTGGAGGTACTGACAGAGGTGCCAGAGGTGGCAGTGGCCGGCATGAGTAAAAAAGGTCACCCGGCTACCCTGTCATCATGCACACAGTGGATCGCGACGCGCACAGTCACGCCGATGCCGGGCGCGAATCCGAGAACCCCGCACCGCGCGAGCACCTCGAACGACTGGCCAGTCTCTTCGAGGCAGGCCCCGCGGCGATCCTGACCGGCGCCGGCATCAGCACCGATTCAGGAATCTCCGACTACCGTGGCACGGGTTCCCCTCCCCGCACCCCCATGAACATCGAGCAGTTCACCACCGATGCCAGGTATCGCAGCCGCTTCTGGGCCGGTGCCCGCATCGGGGCGCTGCGCATGGCGCACCTGCGCGCGAATGCCGGGCACGAGGCTGTGGCCCACCTCGAACAGTCGGGCCACCTCACCGGGGTGATCACCCAGAACGTCGACGGGTTACACACGGCTGCGGGTGCCCAAAACGTCGCCGAACTGCACGGCAGCGGTTCCACGATGCGGTGCGTAGACGAGGGGCACCGTTTCACCCGCACCGAGACACTCGCCTGGTTCGATGCCGCGAACCCCGGATTTGTGGAGCGCAACGCTCACGCACCCACAAACCCAGACGGCGATGCCGACGTGTCAGATACCGACAGCGTGCGGGTGCCGGTATGCCCGGCCTGCGGGGGCACGCTGCGCCCCGACGTGGTGTATTTCGGCGAACACGTACCCAAGCCCGTATTCGCGCACGCCGAGCGGATCATCGCCGATGCCCGCCTGCTCATCATTGCGGGGTCCTCGCTTGCGGTAAACACCGGGATCCGCCTCGTACACCGGGCCGAGGCCCGTGGCATCCCGATCGCGGTGATCAATCGTGGCCCGACCGCGGTGGATCGCCGGCCGTCCCTGCACACCCGCATCGAGGGCGGCACGAGCGAGACGCTCAGCGCCCTTGCCGCGGCTCTTCCGGGCAGACATCAGACCGACGGGTAGCCGGGAGCACTATTCCCCGCGGGAAACCCGGGTCATCTCCTCGCGCGGTACAACCTTGATGCGGGTGCGGCCCTCGGCCTCGCCGAGCGCCAGCTCGTGCTCGTCAAGCCGCTGCCACCCTTCGATGGTCGTGTAGGGCACGTTGCGCGATTCAAGCAGCGCGGGAACAGCCTCGAGCGACGGATCGATGGGTTGCCACCAGCTCTCGCGATCCGCGAGCAGACACTCGATCGTCTCCATGGCATCGCTCTTGGTGTGCCCAATGAGGCCCACGGGGCCGCGCTTGATCCACCCCGTTGCGTACACCCCGGGTACCGGCTCGCCGTCTGCGCCCAGCACCCTGCCCTGCGCGTTGGGAATCACCCCGCGCTCGTCGTCGAAGGGGATCTCTTCGAGCGGTGACCCAAAGTACCCGATCGCGCGATACAGCGACTGCACGGGAATGACCTCAAACTCACCGGTGTCGAGAATGCCACCCTGGCCGTCGGGCGCGGTGCGCTCGATCTTCAGGCCGGCCACGCGCCCGTTCTCGGTGACCACCGCGACGGGCTTCGACCAGAAGTGCATGTGCAGACGGCGCGACGCGTGCTGGCCGGAGGCTTCACGCTCCTTCTGCGCCTCACGCCACTGGTTCATGACGCGGGTCATGACGAGCACCTGCTTGTTCTTACCCAGCACCTCGGTGGCGTACGGGTCGTCGAATGCGAAGTCGCGCTCGTCGATCACCATGTCGACGTCACGCACCTCGCCCAGTTCGCGCAGCTCAAGGGGTGTGAACTTCACGTACGCGGGGCCGCGGCGTCCGAACAGGTGCAGATCGGTGATCGGGTTGGCTGCGAGACCCTCGTAGACATTCGCGGGTATCTCGGTGGGAAGCAGGTCGTCTGCGTGCTTAATCAGCATGCGCGAGACATCGAGAGCCACATTGCCGTTGCCGATCACCGCAACCTCGGCTGCCTCGAGCGGCCAGGTGCGTGGCACGTCAGGGTGCCCATCGAACCAGCTCACGAAGTCGGCGGCGCCGTATGAGCCCTCCGCATCAATCCCGGGAATGCTCAGTGATGCATCGCGGATCGCGCCGGTCGAGAAGATCACCGCGTGATAGTGCCGCTTCAGGTCTTCCAGCGTGATGTCTTCGCCGTAGCGCACATTGCCGAAGTAACGAACAGTGCCGCTCGGAACACCTTCCCCGTCAGCGTCGGTATCAGTGTCACCGGTGTCGGGACGAGCGCGGTCGAGCACCTCGCGCAGTGCGGTGACAATTCCCTTGATGCGCGGATGGTCAGGCGAGACTCCGTAGCGAACGAGTCCGTAGGGTGCAGGAAGCTGCTCAAACAGGTCAATCTCGACATCGAAGTCGCGCTCCGCCTTGATCAGGAGGTCTGCCGCGTAGATTCCGGCCGGGCCCGCACCGACGATTGCCAGTCGCATCTTGGTCATACTGAGTTCCTTCCATTCCCCCACTGGTATACACCGCGGACGAGACGTCTCACTTCTTCCACAACTCACGGCCGAAGCCGGCCCTGCTAGCCCTCGCGCGTCACGATCGACTCGGCCATTCGCTCAAGCCCGCGCTTGATAACCGACTTCGGCAGTGGATCGAGCGCAACTACCGCGTCTGCGGCCCAACGGCGAGCCTCAGCCTCGGTCTCGGTCGTGACTTCGTGACGATGCAACGCCTCAACCTCGGGGTCGAGAATTCCCGGATCCGCACCCTCGGCGATCTGTGCCACACCGGCCTCAATGCGAGCCAGCAGCTCGGCATCGGCGGGGTTCGTCGCCGCCAGCGCACGCAACAGGAGCAGCGGCATCGTGACCACTCCAGCGCGCAGATCGGTTCCCGCACGCTTGCCCGTGAGATCCGCCTTCGGCGACAGATCGATCACGTCGTCGATGAGCTGGAAGGCGACACCGATCCGCTCGCCGTATTCCATAACCGGATCGGCATATTCTGTGGGCGCCCCTGAGAACATGACTCCCATGCGGGCTGCAGTCGCGATGAGTGCGCCCGTCTTGTCTGCGAGTACCTGCAGATAGTGAGCCATCGGATCTTCGCCGGGCTGCGGGCCAACCGTCTCGTGCAACTGCCCGAGGCAGAGCCGCTCGAAGGTGCGTGCCTGCAGCTGAATCGCTTCCTCGCCCATGCCCGAGGCAAGGGTTGAAGCGCGCGCGAACAACAGATCGCCAGCGAGAATCGCGACCGAGTTCGTCCAGACCGTCTGCGCGGCTGGCACCCCTCGCCGCATCTTCGCATCGTCCATCACGTCGTCGTGATAGAGCGATGCGAGGTGCGTGAGCTCGACCGACTGCGCGGCTCGCCGCACCAGGTCGTTCGGGCCGTCTCCCAATTCGCTGGTGAGCAGCGTGAGCATGGGGCGGATCCGCTTTCCGCCCGCCTCCGCAAGGTACCTTGCGGGCGCATCGGCGACCTCCGAAGCGAAGCTCAGGTGCTCGAGCAGCCCCGATTCGATCAGCGCGAGTTGCTCACGCATGCGCTGTGAATGCTTGCGCTCGGCCGGACCCTGGAACAGGCGCATGGGGAGCGCCTGTGTCGCCGTGTCTTCGGCAATGGGCAGTGTCAAGATGCACCGCCTGCCGCATCAGCCGCGCGCGGCACAAACCCGCGATGCAGCGCGACGATGCCGAACGTCAGGTTGCGGTACGCGACCCGTTCAAGTCCCGCCTCACGCATCCAGGCCGCGAGCTCATCCTGCGCCGGCCACTTCTCGATCGACTCGTTCAGGTAGCGGTATGCCTCCTCAGCGCTCTTGTTCAGCGCCCCGGCGATGCGCGGCAGCACGTGACGCGAGTAGGCGGTGTAGGGCCCGCGAATCGCATCAGCCGGCCTGGAGAACTCACAAATCACGATTCGCCCGCCCGGCTTCACGACGCGCTTCATCTCGGCGATCGCCCGTTTCGGCTCGGTGACATTGCGCAGCCCGAACGAGATCGTGGCCGCGTCGAAACTCGCGTCGTCAAACGGCAGTTCAGTGGCATCGGCCCACACAAAGTCAATGAGCTCGTTGCCCGACTGCCGCTCGCGGCCCACAGCCAGCATGCCCTCGGAGAAATCGGCCGCGGTGACGTGCGCACCGTGCTGCGCAATCGCCGCGCTTGACGTGCCGGTGCCCGCGGCAAGGTCGAGCACTCGCATACCCTTTCGAGGCTGCAGGGCGCGGGTCATTGCAATGCGCCAGAGGCGCGAATTTCCGGCCGAAAGCACGTCGTTAATGAGGTCGTAGCGCGGAGACACCTCATCGAACATCGTGGAAACGTCGGTGGCCAGCTTGGTGGCCGTATCGGGGCGGGTCACCCCCCTATGCTAGCCGGTCATGCCCTGCGCGCACGCTGAGTTCACGAGCTCACCGGGTAGGTTAGTGGGATGAACAGTGGATCGCCGCACCGCCTCTATGCGGTCACGCGCCCTCTGGCTTCCCTGCCCTCACTCGACGACCTGCTCAGCTTCGCCGATTCCTCCCAGCCGCTGCTGTGGACGCGTGGCGATCGCGGCTGCGTGGGCATCGGCGAAACCCAGCGGCTGAGCTTCACCGGCCCCGATCGTTTCACGCAAGCGAGCGCCGTCTGGCGCAGCATCGCGGCCGCGGCCGAGGTAGACGATTCGGTAAGACTGCCCGGCAGCGGCTTGCTTGCGTTCGGCACCTTCGCCTTCTCGTCGGCAAGCGAATCGACTAGCGTGCTGATTGTGCCGCGCATGATCGTGGCACGGCATCGCGGCACGGCCTGGGTCACCGAGATCGCCGAAGCGCCGATCGGCCGCGATCCGCTCTTGCCCGCCTCGTCACCGATCGGTGCGTGGATCGGCACAGACCTGCCCACAACGGAACCGAATGCCGCGTACCTGGCCGGGGTACGGGAGGCCTCCGCCCGCATTGCCCGCGGTTCGGTCGAAAAGATCGTGCTTTCGCGCCAGGTTCACGGGTGGATCCGCGCCGAAGACGATCTGCGCGTGCCGCTGCGGCGCCTCGCCGAACGCTACGACGACTGTTGGACGTTCGCGGTCGATGGCCTGATCGGAGCGAGTCCAGAAACACTCATTCGTCAGACCGATGGCGCGATCTCGGCTCGGGTACTTGCAGGCACGCGAGCGCGCAGGCCCGATCCAGCGGCCGATGCGCGTGCGCGCGACGAACTCCTCACAAGCACCAAGGAACAGCACGAACACTCCTTCGCGGTGCAGAGTGTGGTGACGGCGCTCGCTCCGCACGTCGCCAAGCTGCACACGAGCGAGGAACCCTTCGCGCTGCAACTACCCAACGTCTGGCACCTCGCGACCGATCTGGGCGCGACTCCCGGTGCCGGCGGCACGTCGCTCGAGCTCACCGCCGCACTGCATCCAACCGCAGCCGTGGCGGGAACCCCCACCAGCCAGGCCGTGGCATCGATCGCCGAGATCGAGCCGTTTGACCGCGGTCGCTACGCTGGCGCAGTCGGGTGGATCGACGCCGACGGCGACGGCGAGTGGGTTATCGCGCTGCGCTGCGCTCAGGTGACCCCTACCGACCAGGGGCGACTCGAGGTTACTGCGACCGCTGGTGGTGGGATCGTGGCGGGCTCTGATCCCGACCGCGAGTTTGGAGAAACTGTGTCGAAGTTCACTCCCATTGCCGAGGCGTTTGGCGCGTAGCGGAGCGAAGCCTCACGATGGCCTACCTCGCCGTGTTCCCAAACGTCCCGAGGGCGGTGCCCGTGTGGAGTCTCTCAGCGGGCGAGCGGTACCTCGACGATGGTCGGCCCGGTCACCGGTCGGGTGAACAGCGCCTCGAGTTCACCCCGGGTCTTCACGCACTGATATTGCCATCCGTAGGCGGTCGCGAGGCGCTCGAGATCCACCCGTTGTGGGGTAAACATCACCCGGTCGAACGCCTCGCGGGGAGCGGTACTCGCGGCCTCGAGGGTGTCAAAGATCGTGCCTCCGCCGTCATTTCCGACGATCACTTGCACGCGCGGGTGCGGCTCACATTCGGGCAACAGGAGCGAACCTGCATCATGCAAGAGCGCGAGATCGCCGATCAGCACGCGCGTCACCCCGGTCATATGCGCGGAGCGCTCGTCCCGTTGACTTGCGGAGGCGATGCCGAGTGCGGTCGCAACAGTACCGTCGATGCCCGCAAGCCCGCGGTTCGCGTGCACCCGAATGTGCCGTGGCGCGGCAATCCCATCTAGCACGCGCACGAGCCTCGAGGCGGCCAGGACCAGCCGGTCGTGCGGCCACGTCGCACGCCAGGTGCTCTCCACAAGCATTTCACGGGTCACTGGCTCACGTCGCGCCGCCACTTCAGCGCGAGCTAGCGCGGCCAGTTGTTTGTAGTCCGCGCCGCGACTCGCCGACGGGTCAGGCGTGTGCCCAGTGGATCGCTGCTCGCGCAGGGCGCGATCAGCCACCACCCAGGCACCCAACCAGCGGTGCATGCTCCTCGAAGAATATGTGTCGGAGACCTTTGCGGAACGAACGATCCGCGCCTCTCCACTGGGGTCGTAGTGCTCGGCCCCCGCGCCTGCGTGCGGGTCAACCACGACGACATCAACATCGCTTCGCCGAAGGAGCGACGGAAGCTGCCGGGTAAGCGTCGGGTGCCCGAATACGATCGCGCGCTCAACCAACTCCCCTACCTGAGGGTCATCGATCAGCGAGGCGTATGAGGTGATCGCTTCACGTCCGAATCGAGCGCTACTCACCACCTCGGCGAGCAGAGGCAGCCCCGCCGCGCGCGCGAATTGTTCGGCTTCCGGCCCTGCTCCTTCGCCTGCGATCACGACGGTGAGCGCATCACCTGAATGGATGTAAGTTTCCGAGTCGCTCGTGTCGGTCTCGCCGGAGCGATTCTCCGATGCAGGTGCAGCGTCACTCGCAATGGTCTCCCACCCGACGGGAACAGAGCCGATCTCTTCCGTTGACCCGGAGAGGGGCTCACGGAATGCGATGTTGAGGTGCACAGGACCCGCGGGCTGCCGACCGGGCGCCCCGCAAGCGGCAGCGAGAGCCCTCTGGGCGATCTCTACCGGATCGAGTGACAGAGCGAAGCCCGAACTAGTGCGGATGGGATCCGCCCGCTCGGGAGCCGGTACGTCGAGCGACAGTCGCGCAAACCGCTCGAAGAGGCCAGCCTGCCTCGTGGTCTGGTTGCTGCGAATCCCGCGAAGCTCAGTCGGACGATCGGCTGTGAGGAGCATCAGTGGGACGCGACTCTCGTGTGCTTCGAGAACGGCAGGCATGAGATTTGCGACCGCGGTGCCACTCGTGACGATCACCGGGGCTGGAAAGCCCGTTTCGCGAGCGATGCCGAGTGCGAAGAAACCTGCGGAGCGCTCATCGAGGCGGACATGGAGGCGCAACGCCCCCGCGCCTTCCGCCTCAGCAGCCGCGAGGGCGAGGGCCTGCGACCGAGATCCCGGGCACACCACGACATCGCGAACTCCGCCACGGATGAACTCGGCCAACAGTCCGACGGCAAATACCGAGGCTGGTGAAACGGATGTCACTTCTTTTCCGACTGGTCTTCGCCCGCGCCGCTTTCCGGCTCGTTTTCACTGTCGGGGTGGTCAGTGCTCTCGCCGGGAAACGTCTCCTCGTCGAGCGCGTGCAGACGTTCCTCAAGCTCTCGCAGTCGCTCGAGTTCGGCATCGCTGAGCTTTGCGCCGGTGAAGCGCGGATCGTCGTCTGGCGCAGGACCTGCCACCTGAGCCGCCCCCGGCCGCCCCTTGCCGATCGCAAACCAGAGGATCGCGCCGATCACCGGCAAAACCACGACGAGCACCACCCACACAGGTTTCGGCACCCCGCGCGCCCTGGACGCGTCGGTCATCGCCGCGTCGACTAGCGCGTAGAGGATAAACGCCACTGCGATCACGGCACCAATAATCAAGAACCGCACCATGCCCTTATGCTACCCATCGCCCCTGAGAGCACGCCCGCTGGGTGGCTGCTCAGCAGCAGTCGGTACACTCACGGATGTGAAACCTCGCACCGCCTGGATCGTCTACTCACTCGCGCGCCTCGCTGTATTTGCCGTGCCCTTCGCAGCGCTCATGCTCATCGGATGGCCTTGGTGGCTTGCAGCAGTTGTGGCCACACTCGCGGCGGTTTCTCTCTCGATCATCTTTCTCTCCAAACCGCGCGAAGCGGCTTCTGTCGGCGTGTACGAGTGGCGACACCGCGGCCGCACCGCAGATGACATTGCTGAGGACGCGGCGCTCGACGGCGGATCTTCGGAAGGCGCTGCCTCAGACCACGGGAACGCGCCCCGAGAAGCCCAATAGACCCCTACGCACACGAGGCACGCGAAGCCTCGTGGCGAACCCGCTCAGTGTCGGCCGGTGACCACGTCGGCCAGGTGAGCAATCGGGGAGGTCTTCGCGCGACCAGCCAGCTCCGTGCGGTCGGCGATGCCGTATGCCGCATATAGGCCCTTCGTTGCGATCCAGCGCAGCGGCTCGGGTTCCCACTTGCGCACACGATGGTTGACCCAGGGAAGCCCAGCAAGTTCGGTGTCACGCTCGAGAATCAGATCGGTGAGCGTGCGCCCGGCGAGGTTCGTGGCGGTGACGCCGGTTCCAACGTATCCGCCGGCCCATGCGAGCCCGGTCTGACGGTCGAGACCCACCGTCGCGGCCCAGTCGCGGGGCACGCCCAGCACACCCGACCAGACGTGGTCAATCTCGGCGCCTCGGGTGGCCGGGAAGAATCGGTGCATGATTTCGCTCAGCGTTTCCACCGTCACCGCAGGGGTCTGCCCATCGGTGTCGGTCTTGGAGCCGAATTTGTAGGGCACACCGCGCCCTCCAATCGCGATCCGGTCGTCAGCCGTGCGCTGGGCATACATGTAGACGTGGGCGAAATCCCCCAGGGTTTCCCCCTGGCTCCAGTTCAACTCGTCCCAGACCTCGGACGAGAGTGGTTCGGTTGCGATGAGCGATGAGTTCATGGGCAGCCAGAGCCGGTGTAGGCCTGCGAGATTCGCGGTGAATCCCTCGGTGGCGCGCACCACGATGTCGGCAGACACTGTGCCATGCGTCGTTCGCACGCGGTGCGGGGCGATTTCGACCGCACGGGTTCGCTCGTAGATTTCCACACCGAGACGCTCGACGGCATCGGCGAGCCCTGCGGCGAGCTTTGCCGGCTGAATCCGCGCGCAGTGTGGGTGCCAGACTGCGGCGCGAGTGTGCGCAACATTAATCTTCTCCGTCGCGGCTGACGCTTCCAGCAACTCAAGATCGGTGTGCGCCCACTGCTGCTCAGATGCGGCAAAGGAGCGGATCCTCGCCTCTTGCGCCGGCGTGTAGGCGACGTTGAACTCGCCGCCCTTTTGGATATCCGCGTCGATGCCTTCGGCTGTGGAGACACGAATCACCTCATCCACCGTCTCGTTCATGGCACGTTGGAAACGCTCGGCGGCATCTCGTCCGTGGCTCGGCACGTATTGCTCTCGCCCGCCGGTGATGGCATTGGTGAGCCACCCGCCGTTGCGCCCAGACGCGCCGTACCCGACGTGTCGCTGCTCGATCACGACCACCCTGAGCTCGGGCCTGGCCTGTTTGAGGTAGTAGGCGGCCCAAAGGCCTGTGTAGCCTGCCCCCACAATGGCCACATCGGCAGTGAGGTCGCCGGGCAACTCGGGTCGTGGAACTGGAGCGCCGACCTGCTGCCACCAGTGAGAAACCTGTCCGTTGATCATCAGAGCCTCCTAGAACGCAAACGCGATGCCGAGTAGAACGCCGTAGGCAAGTGCGGCGAGGCTGGTCAACCCCAGCACAATAATGAGCTCGCGCGCGGTGCGCGCCCAGAGCGTGATCACGCAGCTCGGGATCACGATGATGAGCACCAGCCAGACGAGTAGCATGCCCGGATGCACCGCCCCGTACAGCGCGGGAACCGCAAATGGGAGCAGCACACACACGACGTAGAGAATTCGGGATGCGCGATCCCCGATGCGGACGGAGAGTGTGTGCTTGCCTGCGAGCCGATCGGTGGCGATATCGCGGGTGTTATTGGCGATCAGCACGGCGACGGCGAATAGCCCCACCCCGGCACCTGCCCACCAGACTTCCTGAGTCTGCACGTCGGTTTGCAGCCAGGTGGTACCCACCGTGGCGACGAGCCCGAAGAAGATAAACACAACCACCTCGCCGAGCCCGGCGTACCCATAGGGTCGTTTACCGCCGGTGTAGAACCACGCGGCGACGATGGCGACGGCACCAAGCGCAAGAAACCACCAGCGCCCACTCAGGAGCACGGCGACGAGCCCGCACGCTGCGGCGAGCGCAAAGAATACGAGCGCGGTGGCGAGCACCCGCTTGGGATCGACAAGCCCCGAACCAGTGAGCCTTGCAGGCCCGACCCGAAATTCGTCGGTGCCGCGGATACCGTCTGAGTAATCGTTTGCGAAATTGACGCCGATCTGCAGGAACACCGCGACACCCAGCGCAAGCAGAGTCAGTGGCCAGGAGAATGCCTGCACCATATGTGCGATGCCCGCTCCGGCCGCGACCGGCGCGACGGCGAGCGGCAACGTGCGAAGCCGTGCCCCTGCCACCCAGTTGCGCCAGGTAATTGTGGGGGAGCCGCTGGTGCGAACCTGCATGGTCGCGGCGGCGCGCTTTGCCGGGTTGCCCGACTTACGTCCGTCTCTGGTCGCTGCGTTCATGGAACACTCCTCACTCCGCAACGATCCTAGCCGCGCGCGGGACTCAGCCCCGGTGAGTTGTGAGGATGACACTGTTCACCGGGGCCGATCTTGGGGGTTAGCGGATCACTCCTCGTGCTTCCGCAGGCGGCTCGCTCCTGTCGCAATCAGTCCGCAACCAATGAGTGCGAGCGCAACCATCAGGAGACCGATCTGACCCGGTCCACCGGTGTGCTCGAGCACCGAAACCGGCGGTGTCGCAGGTGGGGTTGCCGGAGGTGTCAGCGATGGGGTGCTCGGGACTGGCGGGTCGCTCACCACAACAGTCCAGGTCGACTCATCCTCGACTTCACCTCCGCTGACCGCACCGACCGCGAGAACCAAACCGATGTTCTCGTAGGTGGCACCGTCTCCGATGGAGCCTGATCCGGTGCACTCCATCGATTCACCAGGTTCCAAGACTGTAGCCGGGCAGGTGACTTGGACACCTTGGTCATCAGTCACCTCAATCTGCTGCAGGGTTTCCTCGCCGGTGTTCATGACGGTGTAGGTCCAACTCACCACCGTGTTCTCGGGAAGTGTGGCGCCGACCGCGATCCCGTCAGCATCCTTCACGAGCGAGACGAGCGGCGTTGGCATCGTGACGCTCACAGTCCATTCATCTTCTGCGGTGACGTCACCGCCGGTGAGCACCCCGGTACCAACCACCGCACCAATGTTGGTGTAGCTCGCCCCGCGGCCAATGGAACCACTGCCCTCACACACCATGCTCGCTCCGGGGAGCAAGTCCGTCACGGGGCAGGTCACTGTCACGCCTTGATCGTCGGTGACCACGATGTCGGTGAGTACTTCTTCTCCCGTGTTCGTGACCGCGTACTGCCAATCCACGACCGTGTCGGCCCGCACACTCCCGCCATCTACTGCGTTGAGTGCGCCCTTCACAATGGAGATCGCCGGAACCAGTTCCCGGACGGTGATCGTCCACGGATCCTCGGCGTTCACCGGAGTGGAGCTGAGCTCGGATTCGCCGATCACAGCACCGACGTTGACGTACTCACCTTCCCCGCCAACCGAACCGCTTCCAAGGCACGTCATCGACTCACCTGGCAGCAGTTGTGTATGCGGGCAGGTGACGGCAACTCCTTGATCGTCGGTGACATCAAGATCGAGCAGCGTCTCCTCTCCCGTGTTCGTGACCAGGTATGTCCAATCCACAAGAGTGTTCGGGCGAACCTGCGTCCCTTCGGTGGCGTTGGTGGATCGCTTGTCGATCGTGACGTTCACGGTCAGGGGGCGAACGCCCACAGACCAATCATCGACTGCGGAAACCTGACCAGCGGTGATCGCGCCGACCGCCTGAGCGGTGGCGACGTTTCGGTATTCCGGACCGGCACCGACTGATCCACTTCCCGTGCACGTCACCGAAGCGCCGGAAGCGAGGGAGGTAATAGGGCAATCGACGGTCACGCCCTGATCATCTACGACTGTCAGATCAACGACGGGTTCCTGGCCAGTGTTGGTGACCAAGTAGTCCCAGCTGATGACCGAGTACCCGTCGATCATGCCGCCTTCGGTGACGTCCGGGGAGGACTTCACGAGCGACAACGTGCGCGAGAGCGGTGTGACGATCGCAGACCAGTCGTCGTCATCGGTAACCGCTCCACCAGAGAGAGTGCCGATTCCGATGACCATTCCCGTGTTTGCATAGGAGGCTTGGATTCCGACCGAACCCGTACCGGTGCAATCCATGCTTGCTCCGACGGCGAGATCTGCTGCTGGGCACGAGACCGCGACCCCTTGATCGTCAGTGACGACCAGGCCGGTGAGTGGTTCCTCTCCGGTGTTCGTGACCGCATACGTCCACGTTACGTCGGTCAGAGCGAGCACTGCGGCTCCCTCCGCGATGCCGTTCGCGCTCTTCACAATCTGAACCGTGGGCTCGACGGGGTCAATGTTGACCGACCACGGATCTGCCGTTGCGGTGGGGTCACCGGTGATGGCGCCCACCCCTTCGACACCACCGATGTTCTCGTAGCTTGCCCCGTTTCCGATGTTTCCGGTTCCGGTGCACGTGATGGAGGCTCCGACCGCGAGGGTCGTGGCCGGGCAGGTGACTGCCACGCCCTGGTCATCTGTAACCAGGAGAGCTTCCAGCGGCTCATTGCCGGTGTTCGTCACCAGGTAGTTCCAGGTCACATCGGTGAAGCCGTTGATCGTGGAACCTTCCGCAACTCCCACCGCGGACTTCACCAGGCCCACCTCAGGCGCAACGACCCATGCCTGCACGGTACATTCTGGCTCAAGACCGGTCACACAGTTGGTTGGCAGGGTGCCAATGTTCCCGATGACGCGGTTGGTGAGTCCGGTTGAGGGCGTGGGGCTGGTCGTGGTAACGGTGAAGCGAATTGTTGCCTCGTCACCGACCCCCAGGTTGCCGGTCCAGATCAACTGCTCTGCAATCGGATCCCAGGCGACGGCACCTGATGTGGCGGTTGCATCATCGTTGTATATTGCGTGCTGCAATACCTCACTGAGATCGTCGACCACGCGCACTCCGTTTGCGAGTGTCTCGAGACGGTTCTCCGCGGTGATCTCGTAGCTCACAATCTCGCCGACGCCGAGCTCGCTCCCTGCTTGTGGGCTCGACTTCTCGACGCGCACTTCAGCGGGAGACATGATGCCGGTTCGCGCAGTTTCTGCGGAGACCAACGGGACGCCACCGTTGAGTGCGCGTTGCGCAACCGTGTTCCAGGCAACATCACCGCTGGTGGTTCCTGAGGGCACCAGCATGCGGAATCCGATGTTGACGCTGGATCCTGACGCCCAGTTGCCCGGGAGGGTGATGCGCAGCGCTTTGACATTCGCATTCCCGCCGAGCGTTGCGGGGTCGGCAGTCCAGTCGTTATCGCAGGAGGGCTGCGACGGGAAAACTTCCGGACGGCATGGGTTGCTTGACGCCGAGTAGGCGACGTTTGCCCCTGCGGGAATTGCACGGCTCAGACCGTCAAACACGGGGGTGAACGCGCTGCCACGCGAGCCAGTATTGGCTTCGGTTGCTCCGGTATCTCCGACGTGTGGCAGAAGGTCATAAAGCACAACGTCAGACAGAGCAGGCTGGCCCGAATTCTCCCAGTGCACCAGGTACTCCGCGGCTCCTGAGGTGATGCCGGCAACCTGGTTTGCGCCCGACCATGCTGCGGAGTTCACATCGCGTACATGCTTCGTGACCACGCTGGTTGCGGGAGCCAATGGAGAGCTGAAGGTTGCGCCTCCGAGCGACAGGCAGCCGGTGTCTCCGGTGGTCAGTCCGTCACCGTCAAGGTCACGAGGGTCACCCACCACAAATGGGGAGTACTGCAAACAGTTCGCCATCTGTCCGCCGGTGTCGCCCGTCACCGAAGAGTACGACTCGGTGTAGAGCGCTCCGTACTGGTTGCCCCAGGTGCGTTCCAGTGTGATTCTGACGCTCACATACGGCCATCCCTGGGACGGATCAGCCGGAACTGCGGGAGTGCCTGGCAGCGGAGTGAACCGCACCAGTGCTGGGGTTCCCGTCGCAGGGTCTTCCGGCACGAACTCGATGTCGTAGTGGCTGCGGTTGGATCGCCCCTCTGCGTCATTCACAATGATCGAGTTGAGTGAGTCTCCGGCTACCTTGTATCCGGCAGGAAGCACCTGCGTGTACGTCGGGTAGGCGATGTTCGGGTCGAGGGCATACGCCCCGAATGAACCGTTTGCGTAACGGATTCCCGAACCTGACGCGTTGATGCTTGCGTACGAGGTTCCCGAAATGCCAGCGCGCACGGCGCCGATGCCGGTTGCATCATCCTCATAGAAGTACGACGAAGTGGGGTTGGCCACTGACATCGAGACGGTGTTTCGCAGGTCCATGTCGCGATCAGCGCCAGGCTCCACCCTCGTGTCCATCTCCACCTGCACCGCACCATCAAGCGTGAGCGCGTTCAGCCGCACACTGAATCCAACGTACGTGGTTCCCGCAGGTGCGGCAGGAAGCGGAGAGAGGGAGGCGATGGGGGTGGTGGCATCAAAGACCTGTTGCGTGCCATCGCTCAAAAACAATGTCAGCTCCTGATACCCAATCGTGCGGGCCGAGGATGACCCAGCAGTGGATGTGAACCGCAGATCGGTGATGCGCTCAAGCGGATCGAGACATCCGGTATCAGAACCAAACCCTGCGGGGTTGGGATTTGACTGGCACGGCACCCAGTCAGTGATCGTGACCTCGTCACCCTGCAGCAGCCGTGTTGCACTCATCCTGTAGTAGTGAACTCCCAAGGCGCCTGAGTACGCGAAGGTGGGTGAGAATCGCCATCGGCACTGTCCGGCCGGCGAAGGTTGCGACGCATTGGGGATCACTCGACCTTCGCCACATTTTGCAAAGAGAGGGTCGGGTCGTGCCTGAAAAATGTTGTTGTGGTTGACCGTGCTGGTTGATGACTGCGGCACCCCTGCGGTGTCCATGAAGGACCGAGTGACCGTGTTTGTGATCGGGTTGAGGTAGGCGGGGTCAGCAGCGTTTGCTGCGGCAGGCATCTCTACGACCACGAAGTACGGCTGCTCAAGATAATTTGAGCAGTCTGACCAGGTAACCGAATGGGTGCCTGGATCGTACACCCCGCCACCGGTGGCTGACACGAACGTCACCTCCGGAGGGAGCTGATCCACGATCTGTACCGTGCCGGCGACAGCGGTATCTGTGACGTTCCGGTTGTTGTCCTGGGATGAGCATGAGGCCCACTGGTTCGTGGCAGGGTTCCAGACGCCGGCGATGTTCGGGGTGATTTGGTACGTGGCCCGAGCCGTGGTCGCTCCCGATGCGGCGCTCCCGCCCAGGAAAACCTTCTGGATGGGCAGCAGGTCACGTGCCGTCACTGATCCACTCAGGCTGTTTGAGATGACGGAGGGAAAGCTGGGTGAGCTGAATGTGGCCGGGCCGAAGGTGAATCCGACACCGTCACCGGTCGAAGGGTGGGGGCGGACGGAAACCAGGAGCATTTCCTGAGCACCGGCAGGAACCGTGCGCGTGGAAGTCAGCTGCACAGTCAACCCCGTGGGGGTGCGCACCACCGTCGAGGTGAAATTCGCTGTGGAGGGGCTCGGCGGCGTGATGGTGACACCCCAAGAGTCCATGTCTTCAATGCCACCGGGGAGATTGTTTAGTGAGATCGGAATATCGATCCGCGGGTTGAAACAGTCCTCGTCAGTCAGGCCTGAACACGACCACGTGACCTCGAAATTGAAGACGCTTGACACCTCCTGAATAGCCGGAGACGAGGTGGTGATCGC
This sequence comes from Leucobacter fengyongliangi, assembly GCF_050971685.1. Taxonomy (NCBI): domain Bacteria; kingdom Bacillati; phylum Actinomycetota; class Actinomycetes; order Micrococcales; family Microbacteriaceae; genus Leucobacter; species Leucobacter fengyongliangi. The sequence goes on from NZ_JBPCEU010000002.1 coordinate 219,538, forward strand.
GATAGAGCCAACGCTGGCTGCCTGCGCGCTCGTGGTGCCGAGCAGCGTTGCCCCAGCGACCAAGAGGAAGGAGAGCAGCGCAGCTGCCACCTTCCGCCTGTCGCGTCGGATGCGAGACACCCGTGCATGTTGCGGTGTGTAATCCATGATCATTCCCCCTGAGGTGAAGCAGTTGCGATGCTGATGGCCCCGAACGGGGATACCTGTTCAGCAGGAACCCCGGCAGCGTCGGCCGCTGAGGCGAGAGAAACCGTCGCTCCGGTCGGTGACATCGCAGTCACCGACCACTCCGTAATTTCTGAGGCGGTGAACCGCTCGAGCTCGTCGAGCACCGTCGAGAGATCCTGTGGCGATGGCGCTGTCTCCTCGTCGACGAGGATGATCACGACCTGAGCGGTGTGAAGAACTTCCGAATGAAATGTGATGTCAGCCCGCGTGGCTTCCACAAGCCCCCGGTCGATCCTGTCCGACAGCCCCTGCAACTGCAGCTGCAGCTCCGGATCTGCGGAAACCTGATCGTAGGCCTGATTGACACGCACCTGCTCGGCGCTCGGCACTGAAGTACAGCCGGCGACACCCATTGCAGTCGATAAGGAAACCAGTACGAGTGCGGCAATAAACGCGGGTCTGGAACGTGAACCCTTCATGACAAGCCCCCTTGGCTACGTCTTCCAATGAGCCCAAAAGTTGTGGACCCACTCAGAGAGAGTCCTGTTGGGTCGCGAATATGACGCGAAGTTGAAATATATTTTTGAAAGTTCTTTTGGCACCCCAAGTTGGAGCAGCTATCCAGGCTCTCGCCGACAGCAACCTGAGCGAGGCCACAGGCGATGAGATCCGGGATCCCCCGCGGTAGATGACGAGTGTGGATCAGCAACGTGACACGCACCGCTTTGGGTACCCCGCAGTGACATGTCGTGTGCCCTTTCGCCGTGTACTGACCCGTGAAATTGGGGTCGAGACCGGGCACAGTTATAGCGGTCTGAGGCGCAGGCCACGTCGCGTGACGGCGATGCGGTACCTAAATCGGTACCGTCGATGCGCCGAATGTACGTGAGAGCAGGAGCGCGCTGAGCGTGATCCGCCTATGCGTTGTCGAAGAGACCGATGCGATAGGCCTGTTCGAGCGCTGCACCATGTGACTCGACGCCGAGCTTGCGATACAGACCAGCCACTTGCTTCTTCACGGTGGAGAGCGCGAGGTGCAGCCTGCGTGCGATCTCAGTCTGTGTGAGCCGCTGATCGAGAAGCATCAGCAGCTCGCCCTCTCGCAATGTGAGGTCAACGAGCACCGCGCGATCGGGAAATCCCCCGGCAAGTGCGGCGAACCGGCCCGCAGCAGCTGCGGGTGTCAGTCCCAGATCGAGCAGCAGCTCCTGCCAACCGGGCTTGCGCGCACAGCGCTCGACGAGCTCGACACGCACGCCCGGCGGCAAGGTCGCGAGCGGGAGGAGAGTGCCGGCCTGGCGCATCTCTTCCACCGCCGCCGAACACGCGTGATCCACCGCGGAATCGTCACCACGCGCATGCTGCGCGGCCGCCCCGATGAGGTGCGCCTGTGCGCGATCGCGCGCCGAAGCACGCGAATCGTGCACCACGATATCGACGTACCTCAGGGCCTGTTCGTTGCGCCCTCCCATGAGCGACACCCGCGCCCAGCAGCCGTGCGACGACGAAGTCTGCCGCTCCAACACTGCCCGCGCACGCTGCGCCTGGCCCTGCGCAAGCAGCGTCTCGACGCGTACGCGGTGCACCAGCCGCACAGCCAGCGGGCTGAGTCGCCCAGCGCCGGTCGCGCGGCCGCTCAGCTGTTCCTGCTTTCTTGCCGTCGCTGCTGGGTCTCCAGAGATCACATCGGTCCAGTGACGCGCGAGCAGCACAATCGGCCACAGCTCAGATTCTGGGGCGGTTCGCTCAATCCTGTCGAGGAGTTCACGGGCGCGATCAGTCTCTAGCCGGTCGAGGGCGAGCATGGCCTCAACCGTCGTTGTCAGCACCGAAACATAGGCATAATCCTGCACCTCACCGAAGATGCCCTGAGCCTGCACGAGGCACTCCGCGGCGCGATCCCGCGACCCGCGTAGTTCGTGCATCAACCCCATCAACGCGAACGCGAAGGCCGGCACGTAATCGCCATAGCCCGGCCGTTGCCAGAGGAGCGTCGCCTCCCGCAGGGACTCCATCGCCTCGGGCCATCGCTCCACGAAAAAGTGAAGAATGCCCTGTTCCAGTTTGAAAAATGCTCGATTCCGATCCGAGGCGGGCCGACTCAGCGGGGCCGCGGCCTGAACCTGTTGTTGGAGCTCGCCCAGGGTCTCCTGCGCACCCGCAAAATCGCCGCGCAGCCGTTGGAAACGCATCCAGTTCACGCCAACGTGCACCCGGGCATCTGGCGAACTCAACTCGCGCCACCTCGGCCCAAGTGCAGCTGTGCACTCGGTAACCTGAAGAGACAGCCGTTCAACGAGCAGATCGAGGTCTTCCCCCTCGGGAAGGTCGCGAACGCGCTGCATCACCGACGTCGACTCGACGTAGACATGCGCCAGCCACAGGCCGGGAAACTGATGCAGTACCGGCTCCGGAAGCGCGCCGAAAGCGGTGTGGGTTGCGAGCGGGTCTGTCACCATGATGCGCATGCCGTAGCGATACCAAAGATGCTCGAGTTCGGCCCAGTCACTGGCGAACCGCAGCTGCACCGCAAGCTCTCCAATCAGCGGCTCATCGTCTGCGGTATCGGCCGCGGCGGATTTTAACGTCTCCAACAGGGGTGCGCGAAAGCCGAGCAGGGCATCGCTCGCTGACAGCGATTCGTGAAGCCGACCCTCCTCGTGGTTCACCGAACTGTAACGCAGAAGTTCATGCGCAAGAAGGTCTCTCGCGCCTGCGGGCACGATCCACCCGGCGTGATTCCGGTGCGGAACGCGAGGCGCGGTCTCGAGATAACCGGCCTCCACAAATCGCCCAAGTACCGATCCCTCGCCCGGGTAGGATGCGTCGAGCACCACCTGGTCACGTGCCGCCGGAAAGCGACGCGGAAATGCGCGCTGAAGCAACTCGATGCTGCGACCCGTCACCCGGTGGAAGAGTAAAAAATGGCTCGCGTAGGCGAACATCACCGGCGCGGTGAGCGCCACCGCGGGCCCGACGACTGGGCGCTCGCGGGCCTCGAGCTGCTTCTCTGTTGCGGAGTCCATAGCGTTTCTCCCTCTGTGCGTCCCCGTTGCGCACACAATTACCGAGGACAGCCGCCTCAGAAGTGAGGTAAGTCTAGGACACCGTGCACCGAATTGTGGGAAATTCCTACACGCAGTGCAGTGTTTCCTCGTGGACGGTCTCCATGTTCAACTTACGAGGGCCGCGATCTTTCGCAGGTCGGGCTTCCCGCCCTCGAGACGAGGCAGCTCCGCGAGCAGGGCGAACCGCGCCGGGATCGCCGCGGGGCCCAGTTGCGCGCGCAGAGCCGCTCCCAGCTCTTCGGTTCGCTCGTGGATCACGTGATCCAGCCCCTCAATCACGAGCACCGGCCGCTCTCCCCACTCGGGGTCGGCGATGCCCACCGCGGCGACCGCCGCACCGCCCAGATGCCCACTCGCGACACGCTCGATCTCGTCGAGCGAGACGTTCACGCCGCCCGAAATGATCACCCGGTCGAGACGACCAGTGACGGTGAGCATTCCGCCAAGCAGGTGGCCGGCATCTCCGGTGCGGTACCAGCGCACGCCCTGGTCGGAAATAAAGCGATCCGCCGTGAGCTTCGCGTCGCCCACGTAGCCGAGCGCGAGCGTCGGGCCCGCGAGCTGCACCTCTCCGCCCCGAATGCGCACCCGGGTGTCGCCGATCTCGACACCGTCGTAGACGCAACCGCCGGCCGTCTCGGTCATGCCATAGCTCCGCCTGAGCGCGATGCCCAGGTCGTGCGCCCGGCGACGCATCTCGAGCGTCACCGCCTGACCGCCCACGAGCACCGCGTCGAACGAACGCAAGACATCAGCGGCGGCGGGATCCACCTCTGCGAGCGTCAACAGGCGCGTGAACTGCACGGGCACAAGCGACACGTACCGTCGCTCGTGCCGCATGTGTTCGGCGCGCGCGAGCAGTTCGGCCGGGTCGAACGGGCCGTCGAAGAACTCGGGGGCGATGCCACTTACCGCGCTGCGCACGAGCATCTGAAGCCCGGAAATCAGGTGTGGGGGAAGCGCGACGAGCCACTGCCCAGCGCCACCAAAGGCCTCGTGAGTCGCCTCCGCGCTCGCGCGCAGGGCATCGGCCGAAAGCGCGACTGCCTTGGGCACGCCACTCGAGCCCGAGGTACGCACGACGAGCGCGGTGCCCGGAGGCAATGTCTCGTACTGGAGCCGGCGGATCGCCTCCGGGTCGGCCCCCTCGCTCACCGGCAGCACGGGCGCCCCACCCTGCAATGCATCGGCGAGCGCGGCAAGCAGCCACGCGCGATCGGCAGTCGGAATGGCGCGCAGCGACGATTTCTGGGTCACGCTGCAAGCCTAGGTCACACACTTCAGCCGCGGGTTGCAGCCGAGGCGAGACTCGCGGCCGCCCGCATGAGCGCCACGGTCAATGCGCTGCTCTTCGCGTCGGTAACCCGGGCGACCGGACCCGAAATTGACACGGCTGCGGGGGGCGACGACCCGGGTATCGGGACGGCGATGCAGCGCACGCCCACCTCCTGCTCTCCGTCGTCTACGGCAAAACCGCGACGGCGTGACTCGCGCAGGTCTGCCAGCAGCGCAGAGTCTGTTGTCAGGGTCGATGGGGTGTACTTCGGCAGCCCCGTTCGTGCAATGATTTCCCGCACCCGCGTCTCGGGCAGCGTCGAAAGAATAGCTTTACCGACGCCCGAAGCATGAGGCAGCACCCGCCGGCCGACCTCGGTGAATATGCGCATGCGATGGCGCGAGGGCATCTGAGCAATGTAGGCCACCAGGTCACCGTCGAGCACCGCGAGGTTCGCCGTCTCCTCCGATGCCTCTTCGAGGTCAGCGAGCACGCCCTGCGCCAGGGTCGCAAGTTCGGGTGTCGCACGCTTTCCCAGGTGGATCAGGCCAGAGCCGAGTGCGTAGCCACGAGAGTCTGTTTGCTGCACGTAGCCGCGGCTCAGCAGGGTGCGAAGGAGTCGATGCGCCGTCGGCGCGGCAAGCTGTGTGGCGGCAGCGACCTCGGCGACCGTGAGTTCGTGCTCGGCCCTGGCCAGAGCTTCCAGCACGTCGAAGGCTCGCTCCACCGACTGCACGCCTCCAGATTCGGTTCCGCTCACGCCAACTCCATTATTTGTTGTTGATGACCCACACCGGCCTGCCCGGTCTCATTCAAGATCTTGGGTCGCTATCGCGCGCCCCGATCTGGCAACAGCACCGACCAAGGTCGAAATACTTCTCATCGTATTTCACATTACGGAATCAGTATTTCAAATTATGGATCCGCTGTCTAGACTCGACTTCGACACCCCTGGCGCCAGCGCTCAGGCGCCCAGCAGATCGGAGAAACACCGTGCCCCAGCCCCTGACCCACTCAGACCTCACCGTCGACCCGGCCCTCGCAACGTTCGTCGAGGAATCGCTCGATCAGTCGGGCCTCACGCCCGAGGAATTCTGGAGCGGTGTCAGCGAGATCATTCACGATCTCGGGCCGAAGAACGCTGAGCTCTTGCGGGTCCGAGACGACCTGCAGCGCCAGATCGACGAGTTTCATCGGGCCCGGCCTGGCATCCCCGACAGGGCCGAGTACCGCGAGTTCCTCGCCGAGATCGGCTATCTCGAGCCAGAGCCCGACACCTGCGCGGTCACCACGACCGGCGTCGATCCAGAAATCGCCACCCTCGCTGGCCCGCAGCTCGTGGTACCCCTCCTCAATGCACGTTTCGCGTTGAACGCGGTCAACGCCCGCTGGGGTTCCCTCTACGACGCGCTGTACGGCACCGATGCCATCGATCAAACGGGCGACCTCGCCCCTGGCGCCGAGTACAACGCTGAGCGGGGCGCGGCCGTAATTGCGTTCGGACGCGACATGCTTGATAGCGTCGCCCCGCTTGCACGCGGGTCACACGCGGATGCGTCGGCGTACACGGTTTCGGAGGGCGCGCTTCGCGTAGTATTCGGGCGCGACGAGACTACGACGCTCGTCGACCCGCAGGCCTTCGCCGGGTACCGTGGTGAGGAGGGCGCTCCCACCGCGGTGCTGCTGCGCCATCACGGCCTACACCTCGAGATCGTCATTGACCCGGCTGGGCGCATCGGACGCACCGACCGCGCGGGTGTCGAAGACATCCTGGTCGAATCCGCGCTCACCACCATCATGGATCTCGAGGACTCGGTCGCCGCGGTCGACGCGGCAGACAAGGTGCTCGGATACCGCAACTGGCGGGGTCTCATGGATGGCACCCTCGCCGAGACCGTCAGCAAGGGTGGCCGCAGCTTCACGCGAACCCTCAACCCCGACCGCCAGTACACTGCCCCGGGTGGCGAACCGCTCGTACTGCCGGGCCGATCCACCCTTTTTGTGCGCAATGTGGGGCATCTCATGCGCACCGACGCGGTGCGCGATCGCGCGGGCGAGGAGACCTTCGAGGGGATCCTCGACGCGATCATGACGGTGCTCGGGTCGCTGCATGACCTGCGCGGGAAGAGTGCAGGAGGCAACTCGCGCACCGGATCCATCTACATCGTGAAGCCGAAGATGCACGGGCCCGCCGAGGTCACCTTCGCCGTCGAGCTCTTCGAGCGGGTCGAGCGACTCTACGGCCTTCCCGCGAAGACCGTGAAAATCGGGATCATGGACGAGGAGCGCCGCACCTCGGTGAACCTCGCCGCGTGCATTCAGTCGGCAAGCGACCGGGTGGTGTTCATCAACACGGGGTTCCTCGACCGCACGGGCGATGAGATCCACACCTCGCTCTACGCCGGGACCATGCTGCCCAAGGGCGACATTCGCACGCAGCCGTGGCTGGGCATCTACGAGGCGCGCAACGTCGCGATCGGGGTCGCGTGCGGGCTCGACGGGCGCGCGCAGATCGGCAAGGGGATGTGGGCGATGCCCGACCTCATGCACGACATGCTCGAACAGAAGATCGGACATGTGCGGGCCGGCGCTTCGACCGCCTGGGTGCCCTCCCCCACCGCCGCCACGCTGCACGCCCTGCACTACCACCAGCTCGACGCGTTCGAGGCGCGTCGGTCGCTGCCGCCGCTGCCGACTGATAGCCTCGACACGCTGCTGCAGGTGCCGCTCGCGCGCGACGGTGATCTCACACCCGAAGTGGTCGCGACCGAGGTCGAGAATAACGTGCAATCGATCTTGGGCTACGTCGTGCGCTGGGTCGATCAGGGTGTCGGCTGCTCGAAGGTGCCCGACATTCACGATGTCGCGCTGATGGAGGACCGTGCGACGCTGCGCATCTCGAGCCAGCTGCTCGCGAACTGGCTCGCGCACGGGATCATCACCGAGTCACAGGTCGACGAGGCACTCTCTCGGCTCGCATCGGTGGTGGATCGGCAGAACTCCGGCGACCCCACCTATGAGGCGTTGCTTGGCGCGGACGGCCGCACGCCCGGCATCGCCTTCACCGCGGCGCGCAGGCTCATTGTCGAGGGCGCTGCGCAGCCGAGCGGCTACACGGAGCCGATTCTGCACGAGCTGCGGCGCGCGAAAAAGGCGCAGGCGGCCGGGTGATCCACTGGGACGCGGATCAGGGGCGCGGATCAGGGGCGCGGATCTGGGGCGCAGATCTGGGGAGATTCGGTGCCCCGGATCGCGAGGAACCTCATATAAATATGCCCGCGAAACACCACCGGTGACTCACATAAGAATGCCCGCGTAATTCTCGAGCTTAGCTTGCCTGTTTCCTGCTCGCGCGGGCCGGCTTGACCCCGGCTGCCGCGTTTGGTGCTTTCGCGAGTTCGATCGCTTCGAGCGTGCGAGTCTTCTCGGCCGCGAGGTAGGTGAGGCGCTGCTGGATTCGGTCGATCTCGCGAGCGATGTGGGCCGGGTTCAAGCTGTCACGGTACCCGGTCAACTCGGCGGTCTTCTCGGCGCTGAGCACACCGGAACGCTGGAGCCGGTCGAATGGTGTCGCGAGCTCATCGTAGACACGTTTACGGCGCCCCCTTTGATCGGTCGCCCAACCGATGGGTTTCTTCGTGGGGGTGAGGAAATTATGGCGATCGTTCACCAGCGGCCATAACTCGTTCAATAGCTTCAGCAGAGGCGCGGTGTCGTACCTCCAGTAGAACGCGTACCGGCGCACGATCTGATTGTTTTTCGACTCGATCGTGGCCTGATCATTCTTCTTGTACGGCCGGGACCTCGTGAAGTAGATGTCAAGTTCTGCAGCCCAACCGATGACGTCGTAGTTGATGAACTCGGACCCGTTATCAAAATCCACCCCGGTCACCTCGAACGGCACTTCGCTGATGAATCGGTCGAGGGCGTCACGAATGTGCAGGTGTGCGTTGTTCCGGATCGAGCGCGTGTACGTCCAACCGGTGTGCATGTCGGTGAGATCAACACTGCGACAGAACTCACCCTTCAAGACGGGCCCGCAGTGTGCGACGGTGTCGCCCTCGAAGAACCCGGGTACGGCCTCGATCTCGTCACCGGCTTTCCTGATCGTGATCGAGTTCCGCAGCAGCGGGCCTGGCGTGGTGGTGGCGATCCCGCGGAGTGGGTCCCTCGCGCGGGCTGGGGCGAGGTAGCGGTCGATCGTGGCCGGTGACATTGCCAGCAACTCGTCCGCGACGTGGTGACTGTACCTGCCCCGGCCTGGGACCAGTTCGCCGTGCGCTTCCAGCAGCATGAGTTGGAGTTCCATTGACGCGGCCAAGTATTTCCCGCTGATCCCGCCCGCGAACGCCCACACTTTCTGCAGCACTTTCAACGCGTCATGTGAGTACTTCAGCGGGCGCGGCTTACGTTGCCGGGCCCCTACCCGACGCGGTTTCAGCGCAGCTTGTAACTGTCTGCGCGCGTTGTCTCTGGACCAGCCCGTGATCGCGCATACCTCGTCAAGGAGACGGCTCTTCTCCTTCTTGGCCGCTGCGGCATACTGCTTCGCGAACTTTCGTGTGATCTCGTGTCTGGCACGCATTGATAGCCCACTTCCCATGAAACTGATGATTCCGTTTCGCGGGCATTTTTACGTGATGCACCGGAAGTGTTTCGCGGGCATATTAGGTGAGGCACGTCG